>CAKZNX010000343.1 GCA_937132045.1 uncultured bacterium | reverse complement strand
GCGCTCTGCACCGCGCGGCGCATCGCCAACAATGACGCCTGCAGGATGTTCAGCCGTTCAATCTCATCCACCGTAGCTAGCCCAACAGCCACTACCCGTGCGTGACGGTATATCCAGCGGCAGGCGTGCTCCCGCTGGACAGGAGTGACCTTCTTGGAGTCGCGGATGAAGACAGGCAGGGCGATGTCTTGCGATTCGATGTTGTCGCCGGTGTCAGATGCAAACGCCACACATGCTGCTACCACCGGCCCGGCGAGACAGCCTCGTCCTGCTTCATCGACCCCAGCGACGAGGGAGGTTACCGAACAATGCGAATGCGTTGAGGGGGCCAGAAAAGAACCCATGATTTGCCTACCACCCTGCTGCGATCAAGCAGTCCCCACACGTGCCCATCGTTGCTATCGTTGCGGTTGTCGCCCAGCATCAGTAGCTTGCCCGGCGGGATTTTGCCGGAGGGCGCCTCGCGGATGTGCGCTTCACGATACGGATCAAGAATAATCTGTTTGTTTTCCCTGACGTCGCCGTAACGATCGATCTCGAAGACGCGCCCGTCGATAATCTTCAGGTCGTAGTCCGGAGGACTGGCGATATAAGGCTCGTTGACTGCCACGCCGTTGCGGTAAAGCACCCCGTCGCGTATCTCCACCACATCGCCGGGCACGCCCACACATCGCTTGATGAACTCGATCTCACGCGGGTCTGCCTCGGGTGGGGCTTTGAAGACCAGAATGTCGCCCGCAATAGGCTCGCGGAAACGCAGGGTAAACTTGTCTACCAGAATGCGATCCTGCTCCAGCAGGGTCGGGCGCATGGAACCCGATGGGATGTAAAAAGCCTGAACGATGAACGGACGGATGACGAGAAAGACCAGAATGAAGGCGAGCACTGCCGATTCCAGCAATTCGTTGAACGAGCGCCAGCGGGGGCTGGACAGAGGCGCCAGCCCCAGACGCACCAGTGTGAGCACAGCCGAAATCAGCAGTACATAGCGAACGTTCAGGTTCGCTATCCACTCTACCCACTCGCCGGTCATCGTGGCGTGCGCAGTTCCTTGATGCGTGCGGCTTTACCGATCTTCTTGCGCAGGTAGTACAGTTTCGCACGACGTACCTTTCCCCGACGCACCACCTCGATTTTGTCGATGCGTGGGGAGTGCAGCATGAAGGTGCGCTCCACACCCACGCCGTGCGAAATCTTGCGCACCGTGAAGGTCTCGCTAATCCCGCCGTGCTTTCGGGCGATGACCAC
Organism: uncultured bacterium; assembly: GCA_937132045.1. Classification (GTDB taxonomy): domain Bacteria; phylum Armatimonadota; class HRBIN16; order HRBIN16; family HRBIN16; genus HRBIN16. The sequence continues at coordinate 23,146 of CAKZNX010000343.1, read as the reverse complement.
ACCCTCGAAAACCTGAATACGCTCTTTGTTGCCCTCGATAACCTTGGCGTGCACGCGCACCGTATCGCCCGGACCGAATTCAGGCAGGTCGGTGCGCAGATGCTCTCTGGTGATCTCGGCGATAATCTGCTGTGCCGATGCCATATTTCAACCCCTTGTTGGTATGGATAACACAAAAAGTTCGCGAACGCCTCGCGCGCTCGCGCCACTACAGTATACCAAACATCCCCCGCGTCGGGCAAGGGGGCGCCAACCCTACACGCACGGCAAAAGAGGGGGAGGCAGGTTGCATTCTGGCGAACTGGTCAGGCTGTCGCAGGAGGTGTTCTTGCCTGGGTGGTAGATTCGAGCTGAGACTGGCATCAAAGGAGGAACCGCCATGATACGCCCCTCGGCTGGCTACGGCGGCGAACTGCACGACAATGTCTGGGCGCGAATCGAAGCCTCAATGAACTTTCGCGAAGGTGACCGTGTGCCGATATGGGACTACATCGATAACCCCGCGACGGTGAAACACTTTCGTCAGCCAGGCGACGACTACCCCACCGCCATGGTGCGCGTGTATCATGGACTGGGCATCGACCTGTGCCGGGGCTATGGTCGGTCCTTTGAGCAGGAAGAGGACGGTACTCTGCTGGGTGAAGGCAAAGGACAGCACCGGGTTTCCGGGCAGACCGCGTGGAAGGTGCACTACGAGGTCGAAAGTGTGGAAGATTTGCGCCAGTACCTGCAAAGAGCACAACCGGTGCCGTGGGAACATATCCGCTCCCGCTGGGTGCCCTGGATACAGCAAGAACAGGCTCGGTTCGCCCCGTACACACTGTTTGTGACACCTACCGGATGCGGTTTCCACGCGGCATACGGGCTGATGGGTCAGGAGCGCTTCGCCTACGCAATCTACGATGCCCCCGAGGAGGTGTATGCGCTTATGGAACTGGAAGGCGAGACCGCCTACCGCTATGCGAAGGTAGCCGCCGAGCAACAGCTCTGCCCTCTCCACTTCATCGGCGACGACATCGCCTACAAGAACGGGCTGTTATTCTCGCCTGCCTTCCTGAAACGTACCTTCATCCCCATGCTGAAGCGGTGCATCGAGCCTTTGCATGAAGCCGGCATCAAGGTCATTTTCCACAGCGACGGGAACCTCTGGCAGATACTGGACGACCTGCTGGATGCGGGCATCGACGGCTTGAACCCGCTGGAGCCTATCGCCGGGATGGAACTGGACCCCCTGAAGAAGCGCTACGGCGACCGGCTGATTCTGGTGGGCGGGATGGACTGCTCGCAGCTGCTGCCCCTCGCCACGCCGGAGGAGATTCGCCAGGCAGTACAACAGGCGATGCGGGTGGCGGCACCCGGCGGCGGGTTTTTCATCGGCTCCTCCAGCGAGGTGAACCCTGCCACGCCACTCGAGAACGTGCTGGCATTCTACGAAGCGTGCGAGGAGTACGGTCGGTATCCGGTTGACAGAGTATAAGGCAGACCGACCTCGCCCCGTGTGGCAGCGAGGAGCGAAGCGACGAAGCACTCCCCTTCGCATCCCGTCAGTCGCAGGAGATTGCTTGCCGCCTCGGGGGAAGGCTCGCAATGACACTGACAGGGTTCTGATCGTCAGACCGCCGAAGCCTCCCCGCTCTCAACGCCCCTGCAGTGCTGGCAGCACCTCCTGCAGTATCTGTCGGCTGGTGCGTGCCGCCTGGCGACCGCTGCCACCGTGTTCCAGTATCAGAGCGAACGCCAGCGTGCTTTCGCCGGTTTTGATCACGCCGGCGAACCAGCCATGCGGTTTCCTGTTGCCCTCGGAGGTCTCTGCAGTGCCGGTCTTGCCAAATACTTCCCACCCGGTGCCCGAGAAGATGCCGTAAGCGGTGCCTGTCTGCACCACTTCGTTCATCATCTGCTGGAGCGCTTCCGCAGTTGCATCGCTGATAGCGGAGCGCCGGACGCCATCTCGTGGACTGAATACCGCCTCCCACCACACTCCGCCTCGCGCCACCGTTGCCATCAGGTTCGCGACCTCCAGCGGTGATGCCAGCAGTTTGCCCTGCCCGAACCCACACTCAGGCAGTTCGGCAGCCATCTCGTCAGGCTTCGGCACGTGGGTGAACCCAAGACTGCGGGCGGTTTCCGACAGAACCTCCGGCTGCAGCTTGATGGCGAGGTGCGCGAAATACAGATTGCACGACAGCCTCAGCGCATCGCGCAAGCCGAGAGTGCCATGCGCCCGCATCGACGGGTGGTCGCTGAGACGTGCCCTCGAGTAGGTCTTATCCCCTACCTTCCAGCGTATGTTCCTTCCGACGTGCCGGCAGGTGTACCGCAGGGGAACTCCCTCTTCCAGCGCCGCTGCTGCTGTGACCACCTTGAAGACCGAGCCCGGCGCATACAGTCCGTCCACCGGGCGGAATATCAGGGGAGCATCCCGGCGCGTGCGCAACCGTTGCCACAGGTCGCTGTTCAGACGATTTGGATCAAAGGTTGGCAGACCCACCGCCGCCCGCACCTGCCCGGTGGGCACATCGAGAAGCACAAACGCCCCATGCCCATCCGGATACGCCCGTTGCAGAGCGCGAAGGGCGCGCTGTTGTGCGTCCAGTAACACGGTGAGTGTGACATCCTGCCCCGCAGGCAGGCGATAGAAAGGCAAGTCCTTGCGTCGATAGAGCGCCAGTAACACACGCGAGTCGCGATAACCCCTCAAGCGGCGATTATACCTCGCCTCTGCGCCTGAGGGACCGCCGTAACGTGCGTCCAGCCAGCCCACCAGCTGAGCACACGCCTCACCGCACGGATACACCCTGCGACCGCCCTGCGTCTCCGCCAGCACGGCACCCGAGGCGTCCAGTATCCGTCCGCGGGGTATCCGACGCGCAATGGTTTCGAGACGTGGATTGGCAACGCGGTATTGAAGCTCGCCCTTTGCTGTGCGCATCAGCACCTCGCGAGTGGCGATATCATCTGCCCTCCAGCCCTGAAACCACACACACCATCCCCCGATGAGGCACGGTATCAGCAGGATGTACGCCCAGGCAAGTGCCCGCAATCGGGCGACAGGCTTCGACGAAGGCGAACGCAGAGGATGTGCTGAAGGAAAAGCCGTAATGTTATATAGAATGCCAACCATGGCGAAAGACGCCAGCAACGCCGAGTTACCCTGTGCCACAAACGGCAAAGACATGCCCGTCATCGGCAACAGCCCCACCGTGCCGGCACATATCAGCACCACCTGTGTTCCCTGCAACACCGCGACACCTGCAGCCACCAGCCGGTCTTCAGTGTGGGCAGCCCTCTGTGCAATGCGCAGTACCCGACCGACCCATAGGGCGTACAGGCACAGCAGGCACAATACACCCACGAGCCCCAGCTGTTCGCCCCACGTACTGAACACCGAGTCCGAGCGCGCATACGGTACATAACCCGGGTTGCCCAGCCCCAGCCCCGTGCCGAATATGCCGCCGGTACTCATTCCCCAGAGACACTGTGATAGATGCCGTGCAAGCTCCTCCTGCACCGACCAGGGCGACAACCACATTGCCACGCGCGTCGGCAACACGCCAATACCCATCGCTTCCGCCAGCGCAACCCCAGCCACCAGAAGCAGTCCGCCAAGCGCCAGTATCATGCCTTTGCCCATCATCAGATACAGCATCATGAGCAGGGTCAGATACATGGTGAGCGCCGGACCGAAGTCCCGTGCCAGCGCAAAGATGCCCAGCAGCAGTCCGAACATCACCAGCAGGGGTAGCACCTCCTGCCAGCGTATCTGCCACCAGTGCACGCCCGTGCGCACCGGTCCCGCTGAGCCAAAATGCCGTGCAGCATACCCCGCCACAAACAACACCAGCAACAATTTGATGAACTCTACCGGCAAGAAGTTGAATATTCTCAACCGTGTGCCGCCCGGTCCCGTACCGAACAGCAGCAGCAATATTCCCAGCAACAACGCCAGCAACGCCCAGAGGTAGTCGTACCGTAGGAGTGCTCTTCGCTGAGCGTAGCTCATCCCAGCCAGTATGACCACGAGTATCGCCCCGACAAACATCCCCGCGCTATGGCGTGTGGCGAACGTCAGGTCGCTTCTGCCGGCTGCTCCCAGCAGGTTCGCCATGCCGACACCGCTCAGCGCGAAGACGATGGGCAGAATCACCGGGTCGCCGGGCTGACTTCGCTGGCGCATCACGCGGTGCACAAACAATGGCAGCGCAGCGGCTACCAGCACGTTGAGCAGGACAATCAGGTGCTCGGCACCTGAAAGCGAACGTACTGATGCCAGACCCAGCCATGCCAGCGTCCCCGCCATCAGGCTGAGGAACGCCGCCAGCAACATCAGCACCCCTTCTCGCTTCCACTCGCGCATGGATGTCATCACTCCGGCTGTTTCTGGTGTACCTGCATTTCCCCGTTGCAGGAAACGAACCCTGCCACAGGCGAACGGATTGGTGCCGGTTGCGCAGAAGGCAGTGTACTACACAGGACTTCGTCGCGCGATTGGCGAAGGCAGAAAGAACACTATTTTACGGGAGGGGTAACCTATGGAGGGCTATTGCGTGAAATGCAAGGCGAAGAAGGAGATCAAGAATCCCACCGCCATCACGCTGAAGAACGGGCGCCCCGCAACCGTTGGCACTTGCGTGACCTGTGGAACGAAGATCTACAAGATCGGTGGCAAGTAGAGGGTGCGACGGTGTGAGTGGTTGCTGACAAGTGTCAAGCTATCTTGCATGAGCAGCGGATATGTTGTATAATCTTGAGTGCGTTGAGTGGGGCTGTAGCTCAGTTGGGAGAGCGCTTCAATGGCATTGAAGAGGCCAGGGGTTCGAATCCCCTCAGCTCCACCAAGTTTTTTGACGCGGTGGACCGTTAGCTCAGGTGGCAGAGCAGCTGACTCTTAATCAGCGGGTCGGAGGTTCGAGTCCTCCACGGTCCACCACAGTTGTTACCGGTCTCCATGCCTCTATCCTCATCAGTGCCTTCGTCGCGCAGACCTTTAGCCCTGTGGTCGTCCGCTGACACAGAACAGGATTGCACCCCAAACTGTGGAATAATAACAGGGGCTTGCGGCGCGGTCAGCGTGTGCACGTAAGCCGCCCGCACTTTTTCAGGAGGCGCGATGGAAGCACTGAAGCAATGGGCACTGGATGTTATCCAGGCTTACGGGCTTGGTGGGCTGTTCGGGATCGCGTTCATGGAGTCGTCCTTTTTCCCCGTGCCTCCCGATGTGCTTCTCATCGGCATACTGCTGGCTCCGGATGCCCCCACACCATGGCTCACGGCACTGGTATGCACCGCCGGAAGCGTGATGGGTGCAGGCTTCGGCTGGATACTGGGCGCAGTCGGAGGCTATCCCCTCCTTCATCGCCTGTTTAAGGAGGAGAAGGTGCAGGCGGTGGAGCAGATGTATCAGCGCTACGGCGTGTATGCCATCTTTATCGCTGCGTTTACACCCATCCCCTACAAGGTCTTTACCATTGCCAGCGGTGCACTGCGATACAGCATCTGGGCGATGATGCTGACCAGTGTGGTGGGACGGGGGGCACGCTTCTTCGCGGTAGCCTACCTGGTGCACTGGTTTGGGGATTCCATTCTGAAGCAGTTCGATCGAGCCCTGCTCGCAGGCACCGTGCTGACCGTGCTGGCAGCGGTGGTATACGCTTACTGGCGGGCACGCAACGGGCGCGCCCGGCACCTTCAGCAACACGCCGTGCCAAACGAACCCGCAGGCGAATAGCGCCGCCGTCACACCATCAGATTACCCCACAGCGCCACGGGCGCATTCGCCGGCGCCTGGTTCACAACGGCGCGGTTTCGCTGAGCCTGCAGGGTGTTTCCCGCCAGCAGAACGGAACGCACTCTCGCCCCGATGCGAACACCCTCTGTGTTCGAACGCAGATGGTTACCGGTTAGAGTGGTATAGCCTCCGTGCAGATGCACCACCGGGAAGTCGTACTCCTCCATCGCCCGAACCAGACTACAACCGTCCACCACCACCTGCTCGGACTCGAACACCTCCACGCAGGGACCCGCGTTGGATTTCAGCTCCGCCCCTGTCACGCGCACCCGCGCCTTCTCACCGTTCACCCGCACACTCTGGTGATGGTTCCAGTAAGTGCCACCGGTGACGCTCACCGTGTTCTCGCCACGCACATCGATGCCGATACTGCAATAGTCCGTCGAGCAACCCGTCAGCATACCCCACGTGCCGCCCGCTATCGTCGAGCCGGGGATGGTATCTCGCAGCAGGTAGCCGATGTTCATCGCGAAGGCAAAGCAGTCGCTCATGCGCAAAAGGTCGTTCTTGCCCAGGTCGAAGCCGATACCCTTCTCCAGCGGGCGCGGCACGGGTCCAAGGTTCCAGACCTCCACATTGCGGATGGTGGGCGCATCCCATGTACCGGTGACCCGCACGCCGATGTTGCGCGGAGCCACGATGAACACGTTCTCGATGTTCAGCCTCCCGATGTTGGAGACGCCGTCCGCCAGGATGCCATCCCAGCAGTACAGGATTTTCACATATCCCACATACGCCCCTACTCCACCTACCAACACAGCAGGCGGTCCCGACTCCGGTTCGCGCTCCCAGTCGTAGCGAATGGTCAGCGCCTCCAGCCCGCCGCCCGCCTTCAGGTGCACACCGGGCGTATCCCGGTGCGTCGGCAGAAGGGTCGGCAGTACATCGGTATCGGCGCACCAGACGCCCGGCGTGGGACCGGTGATACTGATATTCTCCACCACCAGCGTTCTGGTCGTGCGGTAGAGACCTCTCGGTGCGAACACCGCAAGTCCCTGTTGCTTTGCCGCGGCGATGGCTCTCTCGAAAGCAGAGGTGTCATCGGTGTTGCCGTCTCCTCGTGCCCCGAAGTCGCGCACGTTCACGAAGCCGGTTGTGCGAGGTCTCAGAGTGACGCCCTGCGCCTGTGCATTAGCTAGCCCGAAAGTGGTAACGCCAGCCAGCGCGCTCAGCCCAGCCAGCGCCTCCCGGCGGGAGAGGTATCGGCTCTCTTTGTCCATGTTTTCCTCCCTGTGGCAAGACCTGTTGCTATCTTAGTGACTGTGCGCCGTGCTGTCAACACGCAGAGGGCAGGAAAGAGCCGCCCGATTCGTGTATACTTATAGCCGTGAATATCATGGAAACGGCGACTTTGCCTGTGCAGGATCACATACCGGCGGTCTCACTGTTTGGGGTGCGCGTGCACGCGGTGAGTATGGATGAAGCGGTTCGCTACATCCTGCGCTTCGTGGAGGAAGGCGTGCCCCGGCAGGCGGTCACTGCCGACTCCAGTATGGTGGTGATGGCGCAGACCGATAGACATCTGCGCGACATTATCAACAGCGCGGACCTGGTGACACCGGACAGCATCGGCATCCTGTGGGCATGTCACCGGCGTCGCATAGCCATGCCCGAGCGTGTGAGCGGAGTGGATATCGTGACCCAGCTGGCGAAGGTCAGCGCCCAGAAAGGTCTGCGGCTCTTCTTTCTCGGAGCGCAACCGGGCGTTGCCGAAGAGGCTGCTGTGCGCCTGTCGCAAAGATACCCGGGTGTGCAGATAGCCGGATGGCATCATGGCTACTTCCCACCCGAGGCGGAGTCCGAAGTGGCGGAAAAGATTCGTCAGGTGCGCCCGGATGTTCTGTGTGTGGCAATGGGTATTCCCAAACAGGAGAAGTGGATCGATCGTTACCGCTACGTCCTGCAGGTGCCAGTCAGTATCGGCGTGGGCGGAACGTTCGATGTGCTGTCGGGACGGGTACGACGCGCTCCGCTATGGATGCAACGAATGGGCATGGAATGGCTGTGGCGAGTGGGACACAACCCGCGTAAAATCGCTAAGGTGATGCTGCTGCCTCGTTTTGCATGGATGGTTCTCACGAATCAGCACGGTATCGAGGTCGTTAGGCAATGAGCGACGAAATCATCCTCACCACGGCAGGATATGAGAAACTCAAGCAGGAGCTGGAGCACTTGAAGAGCGTTGGGCGGGCGCAGAGCGCGGAACGCATCCGCCGTGCCCGTGCGCAGGGCGACCTGAGCGAGAACTTCGAGTACCATGAAGCTAAACGTGCGCAGGCGATGCTGGAAGGGCGCATCCGCGAGCTCCAGCGCATTCTGGAAGTCGCCAAAGTGGTGGAGCACCTGCCGGGCGAAGATGGCGTCATTACGGTGGGCAGTGTGGTCACCGTCAAGGACCTGGAGCACAACGAAGAGTGGACCTTCCGCGTGGTGGACACTGCCTCCGCAGCGGTGCTTGGACATGATGAGGATATCGAGCACGTGTCCGCCGCTTCACCTATCGGTCAGACCATCGTAGGCAAGCAGGTAGGCGACATCGTACAGGTAGAGACGCCTTCGGGCACTGTAGACTACGAGGTACTCTCCGTGCACATCTGAACGGAACCTCCATAACTGGCATAATCCATATTGAGCGCAACACACCGCCCGCCCTGCCGAACGGCAGGGTTTGGCATCATCGGGAGAGGTACAGGCGATGCAGCTGAGCGTTATCGGCACGGGCTATGTGGGGCTTGTTACGGGCGCCGTATTTGCCGACCTGGGCAACGAGGTGATTTGCGTCGACAAGGACGAGAACAAAATCGCCCTGTTGCGACAGGGCATCATGCCCATCTACGAGCCCGGGCTCGAGGAGATGGTGCGTCATAACGTCTCGGAGGGACGACTGTCCTTCACCACCGACACCGAGGAAGCGGTGTGCCGGTCGGAAGTGGTATTCATTGCGGTAGGCACGCCCAGCCTTCCCAGCGGACAGCCCGACCTCTCCCAGGTGGAAGAGGCGTGTCGGCACATCGCGCGGGCACTGAATGCGCCGAAGGTGATAGTCAACAAGAGCACCGTCCCTGTGGGCACCGGCGACATCGTACGCCGATGGATTGAGCAGTATGCCCCTGGCGAACATCCCGCTTTCGAAGTGGTATCCAACCCGGAGTTCCTGCGCGAGGGGTCCGCCATCTACGACACCCTGCATCCCGACCGCATCGTCATCGGAGCGTCCAACCAGAACGCGGCGATGAAGCTGCTCGAACTGTACGCGCCGCTGGAGCGCCCTATGATTATCACCGATGTGAACTCCGCGGAGATCATCAAATACGCATCGAACTGCTTCCTCGCCATGAAGATATCCTACATCAACGCGATGGCGCGAATCTGCGACCTGAGCGGTGCTGACGTAACCTTGGTGGCAAAGGGCATGGGCTACGACAAACGCATCGGCGACCAGTTCCTGCAGGCAGGGCTGGGCTGGGGCGGCAGCTGCTTCCCCAAGGACGTGAGCGCGATGATAGCCACCGCCGAATCGCTCGGTTACGACTTCCAGCTGCTCAAGGCGGTGCAGCAAATCAACGATGAACAACCGCTGTACTTCGTGGGAAAGATGCGAACCGCGCTGGGCGGGCTGAAGGACAGGCACATCGCCATACTTGGGCTTTCGTTCAAACCCAACACCGACGACCTGCGCGAGGCGAAATCGCTGCAGATTATCGCTGCCCTGCTGGCAGAGGGTGCCGTGGTGTGCGCTTACGACCCCATTGCCATGCCCAAAGCACGCGCCATCTTCCCGCAAATCTCCTACTGCGAGAACGCCTACGACGCTGCCACCGGCTGTGATGCGGTCGCCGTGGTGACCGAGTGGAATGAATTCCGTCAGCTGAACATGGAACGATTACGACGGGTGATGCGCCAGCCGCTGCTGTTTGATGGTCGCAACATCTATGACCCGGAAAAGGTCAAACAGGCAGGAATGCAATACTACGGCATCGGACGTTCGGCGAACTCGTCACCGTTTGCACGTCCTTCATCGCCGTGAACGCCTGAGAGGAGTATGGATGATGAGCTTCTTCAATCGCGAACTGGTACTGGGACGCAACCCGCATTACGACAGAGGCATACGCCTGCTGGATCAGGGGCTGTATCAGGAAGCCATCGCCGAATTCGAGCAGGTGGGCAACTCAGACCCGGCGGTGTACCGCCTGGCGCGCTTCCACCTGGGACAAGCCTACGCCGAGCTGGGACAGCGCTACCTGCAGGGCGGTCTGCTGGCACGCGCCGAGGCAGCGTTGCGCCATGCCATCGAGATACATCCACGCTTTGCCGACCTGCACTGCCACCTGGGCATCGCGCTGAGGCAAATGGGCAAGCACGATGAGGCTGAGGAGGCTTTTCAGAAGGCGCTGGCTATCAATCCCCGCTTCGCCTATGCTAAACTGCAACTGGGTATCTGCTACCTCGAGCGTGGCGACACCGAGCACGGCTGGCAGGCAGTGCAGGAGGCGGTGGCGCTGGAACCCAGACTTCACGTCAGTGCCTACCAGACTGCACTGACCGTGCGCGAAGAGGGCAACATGGCGGGCGCGCTTGCGGCACTGCAGGAAGTGCGTATTACGGAGGTGGAAGATATCCAGTTCTATACCCGCCTCGGCGACGACCTGTACCGGCGCGGTATGTACGCCAAAGCGGTGGAAGAGTACCAGAAGGCTCTCAGCGTGAACGGAGCCTACCCTGACCTGTTCAACCGCCTGGGCGTCGCCCTGCTTGCTCTGGGCGACTACACAAAGGCAGAGGAGGCGTTCCGTCGCGCGCTGGAGGTCAACCCACGTTATGGAGAGGCGCAGGCGAATCTGGTGCTGGCGCTCCGTCATGCTGGCAAAGAGGCGGATGCCGAGCGTGAGCTGCAGCGACTGGCGGAAATTGCTCCCGATAATCCCCTGCTGAACCCGTTAACCGAACGATGAGACCAAGCCCGGCGTTGCAGTTTAAAACGACGGCACGCGACCCGGCCTCGCGTGCCCGCTGTGGTATCCTGCGTACTCCGCACAGCGAGGTCGAAACGCCTGTGTTTATGCCGGTAGGCACGCAGGGTACCGTCAAAGCGATGACTCAGGAAGAACTGGAACGCCTCGATTTCCGTATTATTCTATGCAACACCTACCATCTGTACCTGCGACCGGGACATGAGCGTGTGGCGCAGGCGGGAGGATTGCATCGCTTTATCGCCTGGCGTCGGAGCATTCTCACCGATAGCGGCGGCTTTCAGGTCTTCAGCCTGCAGGCACTGCGACGGGTGTATGAGGACGGCGTGGAGTTTCGGTCACACATCGACGGCTCCACTCACTTCCTCACCCCCGAGCGTGCTGTGGAGGTGCAGAATGCGCTGGGAGCAGACATCATCATGGCGTTTGATGAGTGCCCGCCCAACCCGTGCTCGTGGCAGCAGGCACAAGCAGCGATGGAGCGCACGCATCGATGGGCGATACGCTGTCTGCAGACACATCGCACCGATCAGGCGCTGTTCGGCATTGCGCAGGGAAGCGTGTATGAGGACCTTCGTGAGCAGAGCGCGCGCTTCATCAGCGATCTGGATTTTCCGGGTGTAGCCATCGGTGGAGTGGCGGTTGGCGAGGAGAAAACGGAGATTCGCCGCATCGTGGCGTTTACCACGCCCCTCCTTCCGGAAGAGAAGCCGCGCTACCTGATGGGTGTTGGGGAACCAGACGACATCCTGCACGCCGTGGCATGTGGCGTGGATATGTTCGACTGCGTCCTGCCAACCCGTCTGGCGCGCAATGCCGCCATGATGACCCGGCGCGGAAGGGTGAACCTGCGCAATGCGCGCTTCGCCGATGATTTCGATCCGGCAGACCCGGAGTGCGACTGTCCGGTATGTCAGCGTTACCCGGCGGCATACATTCGCCACCTGTTCAACGCGCGGGAGATACTGGCGGCGCGTCTAGCGACGTATCACAACCTGTACTTCTACCAGAAGTTCATGAATGACATCCGGCAAGCAATCCGGGCGGGTAATCTGGAACAATTCACACGGGCGTTCCTTCAGAATTATTTGCCGGCGGAGGACAGGGTATCCAGAGAGGAGTGAAACACAATGATAACCCTTCAGCAGGTGACCTTGAAAGACGTGCGCAGCTACCCCAAGGTGCGCATCTACATAGACGCCGCGAACCAGCAGATGGCAGCCATCGGCTACACCGAGCACGGACATCGCCACGCCGGCGTGGTCTCCTCGGTGGCGCGCAGTATCTGCGAACCGCTGGGCTACTCGCCGAGACAGTGTGAACTCGCCGCCATTGCTGGCTATCTGCACGACATCGGCAACATGGTCAACCGCAACAATCACCCCGAGATCGGCGCGGTCATCGCCATGAACATTCTGGACGAAATGGGCATGGACCCGCGAGAGATTGCTGCTGTGGTGGCTGCTATCGGCAACCACGAGGAGGGCGACGGCGTGCCCATCGATTTCGCCTCCGCCGCGGTGATCATCGCAGACAAGTCGGATGTGCACTATAGCCGCGTGCAGAACCCGCGCCCGGAGACCTACGATATCCACGACCGGGTGAACCACGCCGTGCAGAGGTCTAACCTGCATGTGGATCCCGATGCGCGCATTATCCGGCTCGGCCTGCAGATCGACACCACCTTCGCCAGTGTGATGGAGTATTTCGAGATATTCCTCACACGCATGGTGATGTGCCGAAAGGCGGCAGAGGTGCTGGATTGCCGCTTCTGCCTGCGCGTGAACGGCGTGGATTTGGGGTAAAGGTTGCAGGGGTCTGCGTTGCTGTGGTGTCATTGCGAGCCTGCGCTAGCAGCGAAGCAATCCCCTTGCGGATTACGATAGTCGGAGGAGATTGCTTCGTCCCTTGTCCTCCTCGCAATGACACAGGTGGCGCACATCGTTTCTTGATTGTGTGCTTCCTCCAGAGGACATCCTTCCATTCACCTGCGCAATGGCTGTACAATAGTCCGTGGTGGTCTCACTCATGCACCTGACGAAACTGGTTCTCGCCAACTTCCGGAACTACGCGAGCCTGCACCTGGTGCCCAATGCAGGCTTGAACCTCATCACCGGCGAGAACGCGCAGGGAAAAACCAACCTGCTGGAAGCGGTCTATCTGCTGGCAACGGGAAGACCGCTTCGCACCAGCAAGGAGGACGAACTTATCCGCTGGGAGGCGGAGGAGGCCGCTGTCCGCGCCCATATTCACCGCGAGCACGCCCTAAACGTGGAGGTGGAGGTTCACCTCGCGCGAAACCGCCCGAGGGTGGTCAAGGTGGACGGACAGACCTACCGTGCCGCTGCTGCCTTGGGGCAGTTCAATGTGGTGGTCTTCAGCGCGCTCGACCTGGAGACCGTTCGGGGACAGCCCGCAGACAGACGTCGTTATCTGGACATTGAAATCAGTATGCTCAGCCCCGCCTACGTGCGTGTACTGGCAGGCTACAAACGGGCGCTGGAACAGCGCAACCGCCTGCTGAAGGGTATCCGTGAGGGAGGCGGCATGGTCACACCCTCCACGATTCAGCTGCTGGAGGCATGGGACGAGCAACTGGTGCGCTACGGCGCCAGCGTCATGGTGGCACGCGATCGGTTCATCGCGGCTCTGCGACCGCTGGCGCAAAACGCCCATCTGGAACTGGCGGAAGGCCGAGAGGAGCTGGACATCCGCTACGCGCCCAGCACCGAAGGAGTAACCAGCGACAGGGAGCAGACAGCGCAGCTGTTCCGCCATCATCTGCACACGGTGCGCGATGAGGAGATGCGCCGCGGAAGCACCCTCGTCGGTCCCCAGCGCGATGATCTGCTGCTCTACGTCAACGGCAAAGAAGCGCGCACCTATGCCTCACAGGGACAGCAGCGCACGGTGATGCTCAGCCTGAAACGCGCCGAGTTCGAGCTCACCCTGCAGGAGCGCCAGGAGCCGCCGATCGTGCTTCTGGACGACGTGATGTCCGACCTGGACAACGTGAGGCGGGCGCAACTGTTGCGGATGACCCTGCGTGGTGCCCAGGCGTTCATCACCGCTACCTCAGCGGAAACCTTCCCGAAGGAGATTCTCGTCTCTGCCCGAATATATCGGGTGGAAAACGGGCGCATCGAGACGGTGAAATAAATGGCACAACCCGACCTGCTGCGCGACATCCTGGACGAAACGGTAGAGGCGCTGGGACTGCGCGACCGCCTGAGGGCTTTTCGTGCCTTACTTCACTGGGAGGAGGTGGTGGGCAAAACGGTTGCCGCCGCCGCCCAGCCGGAGGCACTGAAAGAGGGAAAGGTGTTTGTGGCGGTCAAGAGCAACGCCTGGATACAGGAACTGCGCTTTCAGCAGCAGACCATCCTCCAGCGCCTGAACGAGTACGTGGGTGCCCCTCTCTTTACCGAGCTCGTGTTTCGGGTGAAACCGCGTTCGCGCCGAACCCGGTCGGTTGAGGCACAGAATCCGGAACCGGTGATTGCGGAACCGCAGATAGACGAGGCATCTATCGCCCGCCTGCACGCCCTGACGGAACCCATCTCCGACGCCGAGGTGCGAGCACGCATCACGGAGACCGTGGTTGCGTACCACCGGCTCCTGCAGATACGCAGACAGCAGGGATGGCAGGAGTGTTCGCACTGTGGCTGTTTGCATCCAGGCGGGGAGTCAGTATGCCCCTTCTGTCGGGGCGAGCTGGTTTGACGCGGCGCGCAGGCGTGCCTCCAGCCACCGCCAGAAGCCGCTGGAGAAATGCGCCTCTATCCGAAGCACCAGTATGGGCGGGTCCAGCGACATCACCGGCATCTGTTCCAGCTTCACGGCGTCTTTCTCGGTCACCACGATTATCTCCGCGTGGCAGTCACGGGCGCGGCGCTGAACCTCCTGCACATCGCCAGGCGTATACCGATAGTGGTCGGGCAGTTTCCATGCCCCTGCGATTTCTGCCCCTTCCTCCACCAGTGTTCTCTGAAACGAATCGAATCTGGCGATAGCAGCCATCGCAAAAACCCTCTTGCCGGTCAGTGAAGCAGGGTCAAAGGGACACGAACGGTCATGCAGTGGGCGGATGCCCGCGAAGACCCTGTGCCAGACGAAGCAGGAGACATCGGGGAAGCGCAGGGGAAGCTCATCATGGCACGTTCGTCCACCCTCTACCAGCAGAGCCGCAGCCCGCCGCAGGTGCGCCGGCGGTTCGCGCAGGATACCGGCGGGTAGCGTCCACCCGTTGCCGAACGGGCGCCGGGCGTTCAGCAACACCAGATCTACATCGCGATGCAATTGCCAGTATTGAAAACCATCATCCAGCACCAGCACGTTACAACCGAACTGCTCGACCGCCTTGCGTGCTGTCCTGCGTCTGTCCTTTCCCACCAGCACCACGACACCCGGCAACTCGTGGGCGATTAATAACGGCTCATCGCCCGCCTGCGCTACAGTGGCATAGATTCGCTCTCCGTCCGACACCACGCCCCCGTGATGGCTCATACTGCCACCGTAGCCTCGGCTTAATACCGCGACTTTCCACCCGCGTTGTTGCAGATGGCGACATAGCGCGATGACCACAGGAGTCTTGCCGGTGCCCCCTACCGACAGGTTACCGACGGATATCACCAGACCTTTCGCTCGCGTCTGTCGCGGTAACCTCCACCACAGATATAGCCCCAGCCCCCCGCTGTACAGCAGCGAGATGGGTATCAAAAGCGCCTGCCACCACCTGAGCCGTTCGGTGTATATCGGGCTGTTCTCCGCTTCTCTCATCGTCCAACCTACTGGTCAATCGGAAGGTACCGTGCTATACTCTATTTAAGAAGTGATATCGACACTGGAGGTTCCCAGCATGCCCGAAGACACCTGCGAAACGCTTGCCCGCAAACTGACACGCTGGCGCGAAGTGCGCAACGCGGTCTCCTCCCGATTCAATCACGATCTGCGCGCCCCGCTAACTGCCATCGTCGGCTTTGCCGAGTTGCTGGCAGACACCAACCTTACGCCCGAACAGCATACCTACGTGCAGCGCATCCTCGAGGCGACCGAGAAAATCGTCCAGATGCTGGATGAGGTGCAAAAGGTGCTGAACGAAGCCGACCAGGAGTGATAGAATCTTAGCTCTCTTCTGCCCGCCGGCGAATGCCCTCCAGAACCATCTTCACGTTCTCTTCCAGCTTCTTGTGGATCAGGTTCTTTACCAGAGAGCCAAGCAGGGGCACATTGTACTCGTATTCGAGGCGTGAGGAAAAGCGCGTGCCGCCCTTCTCCTCCACAAAACGCCACTCACCCTCCATCCGCTGAAGGTCTCCCTTCAGCAAACGAAAGCGGCACGTGTGCGCCGTATCGTCCCACAAATCCTCTTCTGTCCACTTCACGTACATGTTGTTGAACTCGCGCACCACACCGGTCCACTCCGTCACCGTGCGCGAACCATTCTCGCTCCGCTCCAGCACTTTCACCGACTGCAAATCGGGCATGACCTCGGGAAACCGCTCCACTTCCCGTGCCACGTTATACACCTTCTCCACCGGCGCGTTGATCCAGATGCTGTGTTCAATGATGGGCATAAGCCTCTCCAACCTCCTGCCTGTATACCCATTTTAACATGAGTTTCTACGCCCGTGCAACCATTTCAGACACTGAACCTATTGACGAGAATGCGCGTGCAGTTTATGATAATGGCAACGAACATCCTCACACCATTCCAGTAATTAAAGGAGGTATGGAGTTGAACGCACACGGTTCGTCAGGTGTTTACCGTCGCGAGAAGTTGTTCATCGCCAGCTGCATCGCACTGGTGACCACCGCGATGGCTTTCTCCATCCGTGCGGACATCTTGAAAGAGCTGGGTGTTACTTTCAACATCAGCCACGAACAGCAGGGCTGGGTCAACCTCATGGGAATCTGGGGGTTCCCCATCGCCATCCTGATCGTGGGACCCCTGTGCAATATCATCGGAATGGGGCGACTGCTCAAGCTGGCGTGCCTCGGGCACATTCTGGGCATCGTCTTCACCATCCTGTCGCCACAGTATGGGTTCCCGGTGCTTCTGGCGTCTACCCTGCTGGTCGGGCTGGCTAACGGAACTGTGGAAGCTGTTATCAACCCGCTGGCTGCCACCATGTACCCCGAGGACAAAACGCACAAGCTGAATGTGCTTCATGCCTGGTGGCCCGGTGGTCTGGTCATCGGCGGACTGCTGACCACCGCGCTGGCGGAGTTGCTCAACGCGTCGTGGCAGGTGCGCATCAGCACCATCATCATTCCTGCCATTATCTACGGCGCGATGATCTGGACCGAGAAGTTTCCGCCCACCGAGCGCGCAGCATCCGGTGTCTCCACGACAGAGATGTTCAAGGAGATCCTGCGTCCCGGTGTGCTTCTGTTAATGTTGTGCATGTGTATGACCGCTATCACCGAGCTGGGTCCTGACCAGTGGGTCGGCTCGGTGCTCACCGACACCGTGGGCATTCGCGGTATCCTGTTCCTGGTGTATACCGCGGGCTTGATGTTCGTTCTGCGGCTCTTCGCAGGACCCCTTGCGCGCGCGTTCACTCCTGTGGGCTTGCTGGCAATTTGTGCGGCGCTGGCAGCAGTGGGTCTATACTGGCTGAGCCACGCTTTTGCGGCTGGTGTCGCATTCGCCGCAGCCACCGTGTTCGGCATCGGCAAGGCGTACTTCTGGCCCACCATGCTGGGCATCACATCCGAGCGGTATCCTCGCGGCGGTGAGTTCCTGCTGGCGGTGATGGGCGCCACCGGCATGATCGCGGCTGGAATCGCCGGTCCCGTCATGGGACGCATCTATGACCACCACACCATCCACCACCTCACGCCCGAGATAAGGCAAATCGTGGTGGAGGACAGGAAGTTCAGCCCTGAAAAGGCTCAGCAAATCGAGGAGAAGGCAAACGAAGGCGACTCCACTGCCCAGGAGCAGGCGAAGGTCATCAAAGAGGCTCTGCGCCAGGGTGCTGCGATGGCAATCCGCTACGTTGCCATCCTGCCGGTCATCCTCGTGGTGCTGTTCGGTTTGCAGTTCCTGTACTACAGGTCGCGGGGCGGCTATCGCGCTATCCGACTGGAGGGAAGCGGCGAAGGCGGCGGCGGCAGCGGATAGCTCGGGCATCCAGGGGGCGTCGGCCGGCGCCCCCTGCCCTTCCCTCTGTCGCGCTGTTGGGAGCGCTCTTTTTGTGTTATGATATACTGGTGTATCGCGCAGGATGAAGGAGTAAACGGGCTCGAATGGCAATTTGGAAACGGTTCCTGGGGCGTTTCTCGCGGGACATGGGTATCGACCTCGGCACAGCGAACACTCTGGTACATGTGCGAGGGAAAGGTATTCTCCTCCGTGAGCCTTCTGTGGTTGCTATCGAAAAAGACACCAAAAAGGTACTGGCAGTCGGCGAAGAAGCGAAGCGGATGCTGGGGCGTACGCCGGGAAACATTGTCGCTATCCGACCGCTGAAAGACGGAGTAATCGCCGACTTCGACCAGACAGAGAAGATGCTCCGCTACTTTATCCAGAAGGTGCACCGTCGCTCGTGGGCGGCGCCGACGGTTGTGGTCGGCATTCCCAGCGGAGTCACCGAGGTGGAACGGCGCGCGGTCATGGACGCCTGCAAAAAGGCGGGCGCAAAGGAGTCTTACCTCATCGAGGAGCCGATGGCTGCAGCCATCGGCGCGGGACTGCCCATAGGCGACGCCACCGGTTCGATGATCGTGGACATTGGCGGGGGCACCACCGAGGTAGCGGTCATCTCACTGTCGGGCATCGTTGCCAGTCGCTCCATCCGCATCGCAGGAGACGAGATCGACGAGGCCATCGCCGCCTACGTGCGTCGCACCTATAACCTCTATATTGGCGACCGCACCGCCGAGGAAGCGAAGGTTCAGATTGGCTCGGCATACCCGCTGGACGAGGAAACCACCATGGAGGTGCGGGGGCGCGACCTGATTACCGGTCTGCCGCGCAGTGCGGTCATATCCTCTCAAGAGATACGCCATGCCATTCAGGAACCGGTGAACGCCATTGTGGAGGCGGTGAAACTGACGCTGGAGATGACGCCTCCCGAGCTTGCCGCCGACATCATCAACCGCGGCATTATGCTGGCAGGTGGTGGTGCCCTGCTGAGGGGGCTGGATTGCCTTATCTCCAAGGAGACGGGCATGCCCGTGCACGTAGCGCCGGACCCGCTGAGCTGTGTGGTCATCGGCACCGGGAGGGTACTGGAGGAGATAGAGAGTAACCCCAGCCTGCGCAAAGTGCTGATTGGAACCAACCGCTCGTATTAACCGTGAGCGTGTCTTGCCATGCCCACTCTCTGGCGCGACAAGCGGTTCTGGGTGACAGTGCTTCTCGCCCTGATGGCTCTGCTCATCGGTATCCAGCACAATCGAGCCGTCCAGCTCGGCGCCAGCAACCCCTTCGCCGAGGCGGTGATGGCTCTGGTCGCGCCAGTGCAGTCGGCGATACGCTCCACCGGCAGATTCCTCTCGGACTTTGGCTACGGCTTGATTCACGGACGACGCCTCAGCGAGGAGAACCGCAACCTGCGAGAACAGCTGGAGGCAACGCACGCTGAACAGATCGCTCAGGAGGAACTGCGTCAGGAGAACGAGCGCCTGCGCAAACTACTGAACTTCGCCCAGTCCAGCCGGGGTCGCCCACTGGTCGCGCGAGTGCTTGCCATTGAACCCTCTGCGTACTTCCACACGCTCATCGTCGGGCGCGGTCAGGCGGATGGTGTGCGCCAGCGGATGGTCGCCGTCACCGACCGGGGGCTGGTGGGGGTAGTCTATCTGGTTACCCGCCATACGGCACATGTGCTCCTTCTCACTGACCCTAACGCCAGCGTGGGCGCACGTGTTCAGCGCGCCGAATCAAGAGCGGTCGGAGTGTGCCGGGGGCGCGGCGAGGAGACGCTCATCCTCACCTTCCTGTCGAAAGATGCTGACGTTCGCCCCGGCGACGTGGTGATTACCTCCGGCTTGGGAGGCGTATTCCCGGCGGGCATTCCCATTGGCACCGTCGTAGAGGTGCTGGAACAGCGACAGGCAGGGATGCGCGAGGCGCTGGTGAAACCCTTTGTGGATGCCATGCAGGTGGAGGAAGTGCTGCTGTACCGCGGGGAGGCGGTTTCCGAATGAGGGTGCCCTACTGGCTGAAGCTGGGACTGTTGATGCTGTTCGCGACCGCCCTGCAGGCGACTCTGGCGCACCAGATACAGATTCGCGGTGTCCAGCCCGATTTCAATAAGGTGGTGCTCATCTGCATCGCGGTGAACACCTCGATTCAGGTCGCCACCGCATGCGGCTTTCTGGCTGGCTGGATGATGGGCAGTGTGGTGGGCATGTCGGTGGGTAGTTATCTGATCAGCCGAATGGTGCTGGGGGCGTCGCTGGGGTTGCTGGAGCTGCGGGTGTTCCGCCATAATCCGATTGTGCTGATTCTGTCGGCGCTGGCAGGTAGCTTGCTGTGTGAGGCGGTGTTCTTCCTGTTCTCCCCGCAGGAAAACGTCGCGCGCTGGGTGTATCAGGCGACAGGCGAGAGCCTCTACAATCTGCTCTTCGTCCTGCCGATAGCCGGATGGGTCAGGCGCATTGTGCCGCCGGGACCCGGGCTGGTGTATGCATCGTAATCACACCGACGAACGGAGGCAACGAGATGACCACAACGCACACTGAGGGACGCAACGGAGCGAACCCCTATCAAATGGCGCTGGAGCAACTGGCGATTGTGGCAGAACTGCTGAATCTGGACCCCAATATCCACGAGTTTCTGAAGTACCCTGAGCGCGAGCTGACCGTGCACTTCCCCGTGCAGATGGACGACGGCTCGGTGCACATTTTCACCGGATACCGGGTTCAACACAACCGCGCACGTGGACCATCGAAGGGTGGTATCCGCTATCACCCCCACGCCGACCTCGACGAGGTGCGCGCGCTGGCGATGTGGATGACATGGAAGTGTGCCGTCGTGAATATTCCCTACGGCGGTGCCAAAGGCGGCGTCATGTGCGACCCCAAGAAGCTCTCGCTGAAGGAGCTGGAGAGGCTGACACGACGCTACGCCACCGAGATCAGCGTCATCATCGGTCCGGAGAGCGATATTCCCGCGCCCGATGTGGGTACCGACCCGCAGGTGATGGCGTGGATTATGGATACCTTCAGCATGCACAGGGGCTACACTGTGCCGGCGGTGGTTACCGGGAAGCCGATCCCGATTGGCGGCTCCGAGGGGCGTATCGAAGCGACGGGGCGCGGGCTGGTGATGATTGCCAGCCGATGTTCGCAGATGCTGAACATCCCCCTGCAGGGCGCGCGCGTGGTGATACAGGGGTTCGGCAACGTGGGGAGCTCCGCCGCCAAGTTCTTCCACGAAGCGGGCGCGAAAGTGATTGCCGTCAGCGACGCCGTCAATGCCGTATACAACCCGAAGGGACTCGATGTGCCCGTTCTGCTCAAGCACTGCGTGCGCCGCGAAGGCACCCTGCCCCAGTACGCCGAGGGCGATATCATCACCAACGAGGAGATGCTGGAACTGCCGTGCGACTTTCTTGTACCCGCAGCGCTGGGCAACCAGATCACCAGTCACAACGCCACGCGCGTGAAGGCGAAAGTGATCATCGAAGGCGCGAACGGACCAACCACTCCCGAAGCAGACCGTGTCCTGACCGAAGCGGGCGTCTTCCTCGTGCCCGACATCCTGGCGAACGCGGGAGGCGTCATCGTCTCCTACTTTGAATGGGTGCAGGACCTGCAGAGCTTCTTCTGGAGCGAGGATGAGGTCAACCAGAAGCTGGAACGGGTTCTCATCAGCGCCTTCGACGACGTGGTGCGCACCGCGAAGACTCGCAAGGTGGATATGCGCACCGCCGCTTACATTATCGGCGTGGGCAGAGTGGCAGATGCTATCATCACGCGCGGAATCTACCCGTAGCCAGCGCGTATCTATGAGTGTGGAACAGACAGATACCGATACGACGTGATGAACAAACGCTTAGAGGAGGTAACGAGGGTTGATATATAAGGTGATTATCATCGGTTCTGGTCCTGCGGGTTACACCGCCGCCATCTACGCAGCGCGTGCGAACCTCCAGCCTTTGCTCTTCGAAGGGGTTCAGCCGGGTGGGCAGCTGACCATCACATCCGAGGTAGAGAACTACCCCGGCTTTCCGGAGGGCATCATGGGACCCGAGCTGATGCAGCTGTTCCGCCAGCAGGCAGAGCGCTTCGGCACGCAGATGGTGACCGATGCGATTACGCGCGTGGACTTCTCGCAGAGACCGTTCAAACTGTGGGACAGCGCCGGTAACCTCTACGAAGCACACGCGGTGATCATCGCCACGGGCGCCAGCGCGAAATGGCTGGGTTTGGAGGCGGAGAAGGCGCTACAGGGCAGAGGCGTATCTGCCTGCGCTACCTGCGACGGCTTCTTCTTCCGCGGCAAAGAGGTAATCGTGGTGGGTGGCGGCGATACGGCAATGGAGGAGGCGCTCTTCCTCACCAAATTCGCCACGAAGGTGTCTGTGGTACACCGACGTGACCAGCTGCGAGCCAGCAAGATCATGCAGAAACGTGCCTTCGAGAACCCGAAAATCGAGTTCATCTGGAACTCCGCCGTGGACGACATCTACGACGTCAACGCAGGCAAGGTCACTGGCGTCCGCCTGCGCCACGTACACACCGGCGAGACATGGGACAAACCCATCGACGGCGTCTTCATGGCAATCGGTCACAAGCCGAACACCGACATCTTCGCCGGGCAGGTGGAGATGAACGAGCAGGGCTACATCATCCCGCGCCAAGGCACCTACACCAGCGTGGAGGGCGTGTTCGCGGCGGGCGACGTCGCAGACCACCTGTACCGACAGGCGGTTACTGCTGCGGGTACAGGCTGTATGGCAGCCATCGACGCCGAGCGATGGCTTGCCGCGCAGGGCATCGAGTAGACATCGCGTGCCGGGCAGGTCCACCTCACCACCTGCCCGGCTTGCATTGGCGCCTGTGAATGAGATATACTTTCTATGGATAAATACCTCTGAGATTTGCGTCCAATAACGAGAACTCGCTGGCAGGTCGGGTATACTATCCCAGTGAGCACCAGACGGAGGAACGAGGTAGCCAGATGATTACGCTGACGGAACGTGCAGCATCGGAAGTCCGCAATATCATGGAAGCGCAGGGCAAGGGTGACGCCATGCTGCGGGTGTTTGTGGCAGGCGGTGGTTGTTCAGGACTGCAATACGGCATGGCGATCGACGATGTGGTGGACGAGGGCGACCAGGTCTTTGACTCGCACGGTGTCAAGGTTGTGATCGACCCGCTGAGCCTGGGCTACATGAGCGGCTCGGAAGTGGACTTCGTGGAGGACAGC
>CAKZNX010000342.1 GCA_937132045.1 uncultured bacterium | reverse complement strand
TGGGACAGCCTTTCTGCGTACCGGTTTATGACTTGCGAAGACTCTCGAAACACCGTCAAGGGGCTTGCCCGTTTCAACCCTCACCCGTCCTTCCGGACGGGTGCAACGTTGTTGGCGTACAGTGGGTGGTTTGTGGGTCGGGTGTTTCAATCCTCACCCGTCCTTCCGGACGGGTGCAACGCCCTTTTTTGTCGTCGCGCGGTAACTGTGTAGGTGTTTCAATCCTCACCCGTCCTTCCGGACGGGTGCAACCAGACTTTCGGACCGATGGCGTTGTCTGTGTCTTCGTTTCAATCCTCACCCGTCCTTCCGGACGGGTGCAACGCCGTACATTGGCGCAAAATTCAACAAAAACGCCGTTTTCGTCTAAACATCTGAGTGGCTCGTGTCCGTATCGCCCCTCCTTCAGCATCATACACCGCTTTTTATGCGCTTGTAAAGTAGTCTCGCTTACACTGACCTCCGCGAACCTCACGCTCAGCGCGTCGTCAATCGAGGTTCGCAAAATGTCTAGTGTCAGCAAATTACACAATTTGTGGGGACTCGTAGTCTTCATAAGTGTCCCGTCCGAAGGTCTCGACACAGCCTTCGCGCCCACCAATCAGTCGGTAGATGCGCAGGCTATCCGCTTGCTTGTCCATCGCTTTCAGCAGGCGTCCTTTCATCCGCTCCAGCTGTGGAGCCGTCACGCTGCACTCAAAAACCGACTTCTGCACCCGTTGACCGTACGCCTCGCAGATTTTCGCCACACGGCGTAGCCGCCTGCGCCCATCTGCGTCTTCGGTGTTCACGTCATACGTCACCACGATGTCCAGCCGAGCCATCTCTGCCTCCTCACTTCATCAGATAGGGTTGATAGTGCGGCACGTCTTCGCGTATCGCCCGCGCTAGCAGCCGCGCCTGCACGAACGGTACCAACCCTAAAGGGATCGGTTGCTTCAACAGGGGATGTGCCACCTCCTCCTTCTTGCGTTCCTGATAGGCGGTCAACACTGCCCGCCGTCCCTCGTCGTTCAGCAGAACCGCTTCGGGAGGACGCTTCTCGAAATGGTGAGGCTGGATCTGCTGACGATTCACCAGCGTCAACGCCATGCGGTCGGCAACAGGACGCAACTCCTCCAGCAGGTCCAGTGCAAGAGCCGGTCTGCCTGGACGCACTGTGTGCAGGAAACCCACCTGAGGGTCCAGTCCCGCTGCCTCCAGCCCGCTGATACAGTCGGCGGTCAGTAAGGCGTACAGAAATGAAAGCAGGGCATTCATGGGGTCGCGCGGAGGGCGACGGTTGCGTCCGTCGAAGGCGAACTCCTCGCGGTTGGAACGTATCATTTGCGCGAACACGCTGAAGTACACCTGAGTCCCCGCGCCCTCGATGCCACGCAGAGCATCCATTTCGGTGACCTCTGGAAGGGTGGATATCAGGGTAGCGAGAGTGTCGGAGGCGCTTTTCAGGCTGTGTCGGGCAGCGTGGTTTGTTGCGTCTCGTTGTGACCGACTGAGCACAAAGCGCAGGTTCTGCAGCTTCCCTGCCACGAAGGCACGCGCCAGCGCGAGCAGTCGGTTGGAATCATGGCTCATGGCGTATTGCTGACGGCGCAGCAGTACGTTGCCTGTGGTTCTGCCCTGAAGGCGTGCGCGGAACCTGCCCTGCCGGTCTAGCCATACCACGGTGCGCCCGTCGTCAGCGCAACGCGATAGCAGAGCTGGGCTGACCAGGATATTTCCCATCAGCACGATGCAACCCAGATGGTGCAGGGGAATGCTTTTCAGCAGTTTGCCTTCCTGCTCGACGTGAATGGCTTCGTTTTGCAGATGCAGATACAGCCCATCCGTCGTCACATACAGGGTGTTGAGAAGTTCCAACGGCATAGTGGTTACACCTCCATGTCGCTTAAGGCATACAGTATGCGGTCGTTGTGCTGTTCGCGCAGGGCGGCCACCGCGTCCGGCAGGCAAAGCCCGATCACCGAGCAGTTGGGACAGCGATTGTCGTTGACGGGTGGGGGCAGGTGCATGGTGTGCAACAGCTGACGAACCTGCTCGATGGTGTGCCGAGCGAGCTGGCGCAGCGCCTCATCAAAGTTGACGCTGCGCCGCTTGCGCGAGCTGAAGTAATAGATGGCACCCTCCGGCACGGCTCTACCGAACATCTCTTCCAGACACATCGCCTGTGCGCACAGCTGAATGTCGTCCGAACGCTTGTAGCTGCGCTTACCCGACTTGTACTCCACCGGATAGGGCGTACCGTCGGGCAGGAACATCACCACGTCGCATTTGCCCTGCAGACCGAGGCGTTCGCTCCACACTGGCAGGGCACGCTCCACCCGACAGCCGTCCTGCGTGACCCAGCTGGGTTCGTCGACAGTTTCATGTAGTGCCTGTCCACGCAGGGTATATTCGTTGTCCTCGTAGGTTTGTTCCACGAACATGATGGCGCATCGGCGCGGACAATAGGCATACTGACTGAGCATTGAGACCAGCACGGTGGTCTCTTCAGGTGCATCCGACATAGCGACACCTCCTGATAACAGGATGGAGCGCAAGCACAGCCGCGGCAGAAGACCGGCGCGACAGTTACTATGCCGCCCATCCTCTACCCAGACGCTGCACCTGCGCACGTAACGAGAGGTAGCCGGGGGAGGGGAACCCACACCCCCCGGCTGAAGCCCCGTTGGTTTGGCTTTACACCCTTACGGCTTCACGATCAGCTCCACACCGCTGGGCACGCGGTCTTCGTGAATGACCACCTCATAGTCGTCAAAGCGGCGAGGACTGGGGACATCCTCCTTCAGCCGGATCTCCACGATGCGCCCAAGGTCCAGCAGCTTCCAGGCTGGTGCGCAGCCGAGCTTCGCCTGACGCTGGCGCTGTTCTGGATCGCTGTCGGTGCCCACATGTTTGAAGATGACCAGCTTTCGGGCGCTCATCATGCCTTTGCTGGACGAGCGATCGTGGTCGAACATGTGCAGAAGCGCGTCCCAGAGCAGGCTGAGGTCTTCCTCCGTGAAACCGGTCTGCTCGGCGAGGTTGGCGTTGACAAAGCCCTTTGCCACGTACAGCCCGTATGGTATGAGCTGCTTCCGTCCCATGGTGCGCAACTTGTCCTCGTCCTGTTCTGCCTCCCATCGACGGTAGTCTTCGCTGGACTTCGCCTCTCTCACGTCTTCCGCCACAGCCATGCGCGTAATCGAGACGTCAAGCGGGAGGATCGGATGCAGTGAGCGGGCGAAGGAAATCTGAACGGGGCCGCGCACCTGCCCGGCGTTGGGTCCGGTGCTCATCACCGCCCCGAAGGCGCGCACATCGTAGAAGTTCTGGCACATCCACTGACGGGCGGATTCCACTTTCGGTCGCGTTCGCACCCTCGGGTCGTAGCCACCGGTCTGCTCGTGCGCTTGCACCAGGCGCGTGTTCAGATTGGTGGCGTGCTGGATGAAGATCGCGTAGGGCATCTGGTTGCCCTTTGCCACCTGCACGTAGTTGCGCACACGGCGCTTGAGGGCAACGTCGCTCACCAGTCCGTGCATGTCTTCGGGATCGACGCGCGGTGCGTTGCCAGCATCGGGGTCACCGTTCGGGTTGCCGTTCTCGCAGTCGAAGATGTACAGGAAGTCGTAGCGGTTCTGGATGATGTTGCTCATTGGGTTTGTTCCTCCTCCTGTCGGTTTTGTCGTGTGCGGCTGTGCGCCAGTTGCTGGTAGTAGCCCAGTGCGAAAAGGCTCTGCTCTTCCAGCGTCAGGGTGCGGGGTATGGCGTCGCCTATGGCAGCCATAATCTCCGCAATCTGGTTCTCATACCAGACGGCGAGTCCCGGGCTATCTGCGCGCACCTTGTCGATGTGAAACTGGGAGGTACGCACGATTCGCCCGAGTATCAGCGCGGGGGTAGCGCTCGCTGCGGCGTAGAAACGCTGAACCACGCCAGCGCCCACATCCCCCAGCGCAGCACGCTGAAGGTTCGCCAGCACCGCCATCAGCCGTCCGCAGTGATAGGCAGGGCTGGGATGATTGGGGTTGAGGCGGGCTTCCATATCGGTTCCTCCTTTTCGAACGTGATAGGCTTTGAGCAAACCCATGCGGGCATGATTGAACGGCTGATCCTGCACGATGTCGACCTTCACGCGCGTTAGCGCCTGCGCCATGGCATCGTATGGAATGCCTTCACCAGTCAGTGCGCACCGGAACAGCCTGGTAGCCGTCGGGGCGGGCACATCCTTGATGTCTCTGACCAGTGCGCCGAGCACCGCCATAAACTTGGGCGGGTCTGCCAGCCGGTCGCCCTCCCGATGCACGATGGTGAACTGGTCAAACCAGTTATTGATGTTGGCGACCAGCTCCTCAAAGTCGCCTTCCATCCAGTCTCGAACCATAACGCGCCCCCCCGAGCCAGCTACCGTCAGCACATAGTAGCGCGATTCCAGAAGATTGGGGCGTTCTCCGCGGTGCAGGGATTGCATCAGTCGCTGCACCTGCACCTGAGCGGATGCTTCCTGTTGTTCTCGGTCTTCGCCGAGAAGCAACGCGATGGGGTCATCCGCCGTGGCGACATCCGCACTGTACCAGTGCAGTACTTTCTGGTTCACCAACCGGTGACTGGATCGGGCAATCAATTCGTTCAGGGCGGCGCGGTAAGCGTAAGTTGCTTCCTGGGATACGGCACAGTTGGCGGACTGTTCCAGCCCGAACGAGGTGAAGGCGTCCTTGTCGAAGCCTACCAGTACCGACCCAGAGGACTGTCCGCCCACATCTGCCAGACCACTGATTTTGGGATGTGTTGGCGTGGGCTCGTTGGGCTGACCTGTCGCGAAACAGACCATCTGCGAAGCCGTGCCCGCACCCGCTCCCTGCAACGACTGCCGGTATTTGTCCCACCACCGGTGCCAGCGTGAGTCGTCCACGAGGGTCACGTTGTCTACGCGCAGGGTAACCTTGTCGGTTGGTTTGGCGCGAAGTTGCTCGAGGCGCTGGCGTATCTTATCCAGGGTGGATTGGTCGTCAAGCGCCGTGGCTGCGGTCTGACACTCCGGCATGTCCGCAGAAGCCTGTTTCAGCAACCCGACGAAGTAGTCGTGCTTATCCTGCTTCCTTTTGTCCGCTTGAGCGCCGAGAAGAGCCACCACATCGCAGGTATCCACGAGGAAGTGACTGCGCGTAATCCCTCCGGCGATCAGCTCGTTCTGTTGCAGGTCAGGACAGCGCGGAAACTCCCGCCCGGGGTTTCGTGGTTGTCCGGCGTTGCCCAGCTCCACAACGTCCTTCAGTTTGCCCTGAGAGTCCAGCCAGATTAGCCACTTCACGGTTTTCGGCGCGTAGCCTGGGGTGGTGACGAGATGCTTGTGTTTGGCGTACTGCACCAATCGGTCGATCATAATTCTGTCACCTCCTGAACACTTCCAGCCGAACGGGGAGGCTTTTTCACATGGGAGCTCTGAAACTCCGGTATCTCCATGACCCCGTTCACGATGCGTGCTTCGAACACGGTGATGAAAGTTGGTGCATTGGGTTTGCCTGGCTGAGAGAGGTCGAAGACGTCATACAGCATCCACCCCACGTTCATGTCAATCGGGTAGGGCTGGGGGTCGGTTTCGTGTTCGGGGCACAGTTCGAAGCTGGCAGGGAACTCGCGACATCCCAGATAGGGCTGATAGAATGCCTGTCCACGCGAGGCTCGGCGTTCGAACTGTGCTTCCAGCGCGGGAAGCTCGTTCTCGAAACCGGGCCACGGTCGGATCTCCGCATGGATACGGTAAGACACGTCCTTCAGCGCCATCGTCTGCCTCTGTGTGCGCCCTTTATCCTGGCTGCCGGTAATATCAGCATCGGCATCTGCCAGGATAGGTTGAGGTTGGGCTGTGCCCTCTGCCCACTGGCGGATGGTGCGTTCGGCGGGAGCGCGCTCTTTCACCTCGTTGCGACGCAGGGCGATGTAGCGCGGCGGCTTCAACATCTCCACCTTCACCAACTGCCAGCGAAACTTGATGGGCTTGCAATAGATGGCGTCCAGGATGCCGCGCGCGGCGGATGGCGTGATGATAGGGTAGCTGAATCGCTCGACCTTCATCTCGGGACGAGTGAAGCAAGCAAAGTTGCCCCACACGCGAATGCGAAAACGGGTAGGTTTCACTAGTTTCACCTCCTGTCAGAGTATCCATGTTTCCGGTGCGTCTTTCGGGTTCAAGCCGAGAAGATCGTCGTAATGAGAAAGTTCGGTATAGATGAACCAG
Organism: uncultured bacterium; assembly: GCA_937132045.1. Lineage (GTDB taxonomy): Bacteria > Armatimonadota > HRBIN16 > HRBIN16 > HRBIN16 > HRBIN16. The sequence continues at coordinate 18,342 of CAKZNX010000342.1, read as the reverse complement.
TCTCCGCTCGGCTCACCGCGGATCGGGATAGGTTCCAGAAATCTAGCGATCAGGTCGTTCGCCTTCGGACGGTATACGCTGATAACATGCGGTCGGGCGCGGCGTATCCAGTCGCCGGTCAGCCCGCGCTGGCGCGCCTCCTGCGCTAACTGCTGATACATGTGTGTCTCGTATGGCACCAGCACGTTAATCGCTACTTCGGGAATCAATCGGTAACGTCGCGCCACCTCGATGAAGTCACGTACTGTGAGGGCGTTCTGCAACTCCGGGTTCTGGGTCTCCGGGCGCGCAATGTCGTAGAGTGTGCGGTAGTAACCGTCATACAGCGCTGGGTCGTATAGGTCGACTCGAGTACACCCAGCGAGGTGCGCTCGGGTCACGCCAGCAGCCTGCGTGTAGGCACCAGCCGGATACTTCTCCTCTTCGGGGCGGAACACGATGACTTCACCTCGCTTCAGTCTACCGTTACGATTGCAGCGTCCTGCCGCCTGCGCGATGCTATCCAGAGGGGCAAAGGCACGATACACCACCGGGAAATCCACATCCACACCGGCTTCTATGCACTGCGTGGAGATGAGGATACACCGCTCTCCAGATTGGAGACGCTGACGAACTTCCTGTAGCGCTTTCTGTCTGTGCGCGGGACACATGTTTGTGGAAAGATGGTAGACACGTTCCCCTTGTGCGCGGAGCATGGTGGCAAGGTGAGCCGCGTGACGCTTGATATTGACAACGCACAGTGCCTGTTTCCTCGAACAGAGCTCGTCCGCCAACTGCTGCCAGGTAGTGGGTGTGCTATCCTTCCGAACCACCTGTACCCGTCTACCCAAATTGAACAATCGGTTGACGTCCTTGACAATCTCTTGAGGTTGCCAGCCGTTGTTGCCTCTAACATGAATGTGACAGTGCAGGTGGCTAAATGCCGGCTGGGTCGCCGTCGCGAAGACGATGGTGGCTCCGTAGCGAGTGGCAAGACGTGATAGCGTTTGAAGAGTGGGTACAGCCAGCGGAGTGGGAAGGGTCTGAACCTCATCGAACAGGATCACGCTTTGTGCGAGGCGGTGCAGCTTGCGGCAGGCGGATGGGGCGTTTGCGAAGAGAGACTCCAGCATCTGCACGCTGGTGGTGATCACGATGGGAGCGTCCCAGTTTTCGCTGAGGTAGCGTTCCACGCGGGCTTTTTCGTCCTGCTGGTCGTCGCCGCGGTTCTCCGGTGCTCGGGTTCCCGTGAGGCTATGGTGTTCGATGAGGTAGCCATCTGGGAAATGGTTGAACAGCCGACGATACACCTGAGCTGTCTGTTCGATGATGCTGAGGTAGGGGATGACCACCACAATGCGGCGAAGGGAATGCTTCATGGCGTGTTTCAGGGCGAACCCCAGCATCGCTAAGGTCTTACCTGCGCCGGTGGGGGCGGTGAGGGTGAACAGTCCGGTGGGCTCTTCTGCCGCTTCCAGACACCATTCCCACAGGAGGCTGCGCATCTCGCGCACGCTTGAGGACATGTTCGAATTTTGGCTGAGACGCTGAATCTCCGCTTCCAGCACGTTTAATGCGCGCTCTGCATTCAAGTCTGGACCGGCGGGACGCTCCTCACCGAAATGACGTGCTGTATCGAGGAAGTCTGCGTCTACCAGCGCTGAAAACAGCATCCGTACATCCAGCATCTGCAACACGGGGTCTGTGTTTGAGTCGTAAATCGGCTGGATGCACGAGGGCGGTTGTAGTCCATCCTGCTGAAGTCTTTGTATCAGAACGGAAAGATCGGATTCTGAGAGGGTGAGATTCAGCGGGTGGTTCGCAAGCAGGTTCTGCGGGTCGGTCTGCTTTATTGAGGTCTTGTCTAACCTCTGCAAGCCGAGGTGATGTCCCCAGATCGCCATGCCCGCCGCCACAGATTGGAACTGAGAGAATGCCGTCCACGCGCCGGCGCTCCAGTGGTCGATGCCTTTCGCCTTCCCCTGCAGGCGCTTCTGGAACAGTTCGCCATATTTGCCGAGGTCATGCAGAAGACCCGCGAGGCAGGCTTCGTCTCCGGCGCCAAAAGGTTCTGCCAGCGCCCTGGCAATCTGCGCAACGTTTAACAGGTGCTCGCGTAGCAGCTGGGCTGTGCCGCTGGTGCCGGAGCTGTGTGCCAGGAAGGATGACATCTTGACCAATCCTCCGTTATTTCCTTAAACTGTGTAAATTGTAGAGGGAATACTGTCCGTTTGTCAACAAACGAACGATTCATCACTGCCATCAGGCAGAATGAAAATGGCACTTTACGAAAGACAGCAGATTGGGTTCGAAAAAAGTAGCCTGGCGATTCTGTTTCAGAACCGCGCGCTGAGGTCGGCGTCGAGGGTGAAGGCGTTGTAGTTGTAGCTGGCGTATCGGGCGTCGCGATTGGAACGCTCCTGCAGGCGGATGCTGAGAGTAAACGCGAGAAAACGGTTGATTTCGTACTCATAGCCCAGCGCACTGTCGCGATCCACACTGCCGAAAAAGCCCTGCACATCGGAGAAGCGATGCTCCAGGAAGGCGCTCTGCTTCGGGGCGAACGGATACTCGAGCCGTGCTGAGTATGCCAGCATCTTCTGATCCTGCTTCTGCCCGCTACCGCCCATGCTGAACAGGCTGGTCGAGAACATGCGCTGTGCCTGCAGGTTCAGTATCAGCTTGCGGGTCAGTTCGGTGCGCAGGGTGAAATAGGCGATGTCGGTTTTGGCGCCATCGGTAGCGCCCACGTAGTTGACGTTCTGGCGGGTAAAGTTCAGCCCGAGGGTGGTTTTGTCGGAGAGGCGATAGTTGATGCCCACGTTCAGTCCCTGCATATCGGTGTTGGTGAGGTTATCGCCGGCGCTCAGCTGCTGCATGAAGCCGAAGTCCACCGACAGGTTATCGCTGGGCATGAAGTTCACGGTGAGGTTGTGCGAGCGGTTCTTCACGCCGATACTGGAGTAGGTGAGCCCGCTGGTAATCGGGTTATAGTAGCCGCCGCTGTAGTTGCCACCGGCGCCGTAACCCATTCCCCAACCTGACTGGTATCCGCCGGGACCCACGAACGACCCACCGAGGTTTCCCCCCAGAAAGTTTCCGCTGGTGGAGAGTGTACCCGAATCGCGCACGGCGTATTGATAGTTGATGTTCAGTGCTTTCCACGGAACCCACTTCACCCCGATGCTGACATCCTGCGCGTTATTACTGCTGCCGGAGGCGCGTGTACGTCCACGTGCCAGCACGCCGTTGAGCGCCAGCCGCTCGCTCTGGTTCCAGCTCCACGTGAGGCGCAGGGTATCGCTGGCGCTGTTGTAGCGATTCGTGGTCGGATTGCCCCCAACGCTAAACGTGCTGACGCTACTGGCGCGGGTGCTGAGCAGATCTAAGTTGAGCGAGACATTGCCCAGCTTGTGCGTCAGGCTGATATTCCGGCTTTGGTTCTCGCTCGAGCCGTAACTGCCCGAGTTGTTGCGCTGGTTCAACCACGACAGGCGAATTTGGGGTGCTTTCGGGAGGTTCAGCGTGGCATCAAAAGAGGTGTTGTTCACCGAAGCTCTGCTGGTGCTCTGCGATCCGCTGAGATAACTACCGACGTAGTCCGGCACCTGCATCCGGTCGACGGTGAGCCGCGCGGTGAACTGCTTGCTTGCCGTGTACTCCAGCGTGTGGCTGTAGCCCTTCTCCTGACGTCGGAAGCCCACGCTGTCCACTGTCACGAAATCGGGGTCGATGTCGCGCCACAGCGTCGTCCAGCGGAAACCGCCCAGGTTCAGGGTAGCATTCAGCATCTTTCCCTGCCCCTCCTGAGTGGTGACACCGCGTTCGGCGCTGCTGCGTCCGGCGTAGAAGCCGATACTGCCCAGCTTGCCCAGCTGCCAGTTAAGGTCGTAACCAATCACCCGACGTGAACCCAGCGTGGCGTTGCCCGTTAAGCGCGGTATATACGTGATGCTGATGATGCTGGTAGACGGAACAGCGCGGTTGAAATAGATACGATAGGGGATCTCCGTGTCCACAAAGAAGTCCCCTTCGCCTCGCTGAGTGCCTTGCTGCTGTGGGACGCCGTCCACGGTAGCGATCACCGCACTGCTTGGCTCCACCGGATATTGCAGTTCGTATGGTGACAGCGGATTGCCATAGCCGTAGAAGCGTTCGGTCTTGGTACGCAGACCAGACGACGAGCGGGCGTCCTGTCGCAGCGAAATGAGCCCGACGTTGAGCGCTCCCAGCGGAGCCTCCAACCGCCACCCTGATAGTGTGCCCGACGGTTCATTATAACCTTCCGCCTCAAAGCTTATCAGAATCGTGGATGTGCGCGGGATGATTATGCCCTCTTTAAAGGTGAGCAACCCCGTGAAGTAATCGATCTCGTAGTCTCTCCCACGCACCATCTCGCGCCCGTCCACACGCACCCTCTCCGAGCCGTCCAGTATCTGGCTGGCGTTGAGATAGTAGGGTCCACCGCTGTCGTTGCCGTAGATGACGCTGGTGCGAGCGGCGGCGCGGGTCTGGCTGTAGATGCCGCTGATGCGAAGCGGAAACGAGGAACTGGGACGTGTGCTGACGTGAATGCCGCGCAGGGTCTTGTTGAAGGAGACCAGCTCATTGCCGCCCAGCGCTGCGCTGATGTCGCCTAAATCCACGCGCGTGCCACCGCGCTCGTAGTTGATAGAAAATCGTCTATCCTGCGGCGTGCCAAAAGGCGTGTTCGTCAGTCGCCAGTTGAAGTTGAACAAGTCGAAAACCTTCGTGCCGATGATGGAGAGCTCGGTGAAGTCGGTGACCGGTCTGCCGCCCTGTCCGAAGTAGTACGAGTCGCTGTAGGCGTTCCGGTCACCGCTCACACGGGCAATGTGGAACCCGATCTTCTTGCTGCCGCTGAGCTGGATTTTGCGCCTGAACTCTTCCGAAATCGCGCGGAAGGGGTCGCGTGGGCGGCGCCCGTTCTCCACCGGCTTGCGCTGAACGACTATAGAGGGTGGTGTTGGCTGTTCCTGTGCAGTTGGTGTGGGGCGGTTGCCAGCTGGGACTGGGCTGCCGGTCTCTGGCGGAACCGGGTTTTCCGAAGAGGCTCCAAGTATCTCCTCGACGCGGCTCGGCTTCAGGCGCTTGTTGAATATGGTGGGCTTGAGCGCCTCGCGCACTTCGTCCGCCGAGATGGTCGGAGGGTCTTCCATCGGCGAAGCAGCACTCACCGCGGTGAACACCACCGCAGACAATGCCAGCCAGAGCCACCGACAGGTCGCTGTTCTCATTCTATGACCCCAGTGCAAGCACTGCATCGATGTTCACACGCGCTTTCTGCTGTTGCTGTTGGGCGAACTGCGCCACGCACTCCTGCAGGTTCTCCCTATGCTCCCACAGAGCGGTCAGCCGTCGTTTCAGCGTCTGCCCATCCAGTTCCGCTGTATCGATAACATATTCTGGCATCACCTGCGACCAGAACGAGCGCACCTTCGGGTCATAGCTGATCGCCAGCGCGGGCACCCCAGAGGCAGACGCCAGCATCAATGCGTGTAGACGCACCCCGATCACCGCCTGACAACAGGCGAGCACATTTCGCACCTCCCGCACTGACAGCGGCTCCCCAAACGCGAACACCTCCGGTACCCGTGCGGCGATAGTCTCCAGCAGTCGTCCATCGCGCGCCGGGTGCATCGCCAATAGCAGCGGACGTGCGCCCAGATGTCGCTGTGCGTACTGCGCCACATCGGTAAACAACACGGCTGTTTCTTCCTCACCCATGTCTGCCCACCGACGTGGTGCTATCGCCAGCAAAGCCTCGTCTGACGTCGCCCCCAGCTCTGTTAACCGCGCCCAGCCCTTCTCCTTTTCGGGTGCGGAAAGCAAAAACGACAGATCCGCTCCTTCCTGCACGTGTGCTGCCTGCCACGCCCGCAGCAGACTGGCGGATTCTGGATCACGTACCACTATCGCTTCTGCCTGCCGAGCGGCTCGCGCAGTCCACCATCGCGCCCAGGCACGTCGTAGCGGGCCGATACCCTGTCCAATCCACGCGACACGACACCCGGCGCGCCGTGCCAGCCAGTGAACACCCAGATAGTAGACGATGGAACGCGCACTGGTGATATCCTGAAGCAGGCTTCCTCCTCCCAGCACGAACAGGCGACTGCAACGCAGGGCACGCCACATCATCGGCAAACTGCTACGGGGCACCGCTTCCACCGAGTGCTCGGCTTGCGTCTGTATCGGACTGGCGCTGAGCACTCGAATTGGGGCGTGGAAACCCGCCTCCCGCAGGGCGTGCGCCATGCCAGCCAGAACCGCTTCATCTCCCACATTGGCGAAGCCGTAATACCCGCAGACGAGAACGCCATCTCGGTTCATTTGCGCACCAGCTTCGCCCCGTAACGTATGGCGAGATATACCAGCGTTCCTATTATAACACCCAGTGCCCAGCCCAGCAAGATACGGGGCAGTGAGAGTGCCAGTGGGGTGTGGATGTGGCACAGCGTGTTGACCACGGATGCCTGTCCAATCACCCCTATCAGCAAGAGCGGTACCCACGCCGCGCGGGCTATACCGGCAGACGAGAGCGCCAGCGCCAGGAACAGCGCGGGGTGTCCCAGCAGAAACTCCTTCGTGCGCGGACGCGCCAGCAGATACTGCTCGAGCAACGCGCGCATCCTCATCTCGAGGCTGGATACGCCCACGCCGGGTTCGTTGCCGGTACGCATCAGCACCAGCGCCAGCACCACCATCGCGCCCAGCACCGCCACCGCCAGCCCTACCGTAATCGGGTAGCCGGTCATCTGCCTCCAGCGCTGACGCATCCTTTGCACCGCGTCGGCAAAGGACGAGGCTTTTACCGTATCCAGCGCGTAAGCAAAGCCAACCACCAGAACGGGCACAAGATGCGCCAGCTTAATGCCTGCAAACTGGTTCGCTTTCACCATGAAGGGCAGTGACCCGAGCAAAGCCACCACGTGCAGACCACCAATCACGCTGAGCAACGTCAAGCCGATCATTGCAGAGAACGCATACCCAACCGGCGCACGCCGCTGTTTCAGAACATCTGTCAGCAGAAATCCGAGGCAGGGAAACGCTACCGCCGCTGCCAGCGCGCACGCTTTGCGTCCCGTCTCGCCCCCGAAGTGTGCAAGAATGGCTCCAACGGCAAACGCCGCGAGTGTCAGCCATGCCGAAGGACGCAGGGCAAATAACCGCTCCAGGACCAGCACCCCTGCCACCAGCGCTGACCCTCCAGCCATCAGCCATATCCAGCTGGGAAGACTGGGGGCGGTGAAGGGGCGCGGTTCGCCCGTACGATAACCAGCCTTGTTGAGAGAGGCTCGCAGCTGGGCAAGGAAACGGCTTGCTCCCTTCAGAGGCTCCTCGTCGATACTGCTGGGCAGACGCACGTAGCACAGGCGGATGTTGCGCTCACGGACGGCGCGGGTGTAGCGTTCCAGCAGCTCGCCCGGGGCAAGAGTTGCCATCTCAGCCGTGGTGACGCTGTGCACGCGTACGGTGCGGTCAAGCAGGAGGCGTGTCAGGCGCTCATCCCCCTTCTGCTTGCCAAACTCCACCGAGCCGTATAGCATGCCCGCCTCGCGCATGGCGCTGGCAGTTCGTGGCAAAAGCGCGCGGAAGCCCAATACCTCGTCGCCGCTGAAGACCACCAGCGTGGCGCCTGCGCGTCGGGCATCCTCAATAGCAGCCTGTATGCGCTGAGGGGTGACTGCCGGGCTGTTCCCCAATCGGGCAATGAGCGCCAGTCCTGCAGACGAGACGGTCTTCGCCAGCGCACGGTCCATGCCGACTACTATCTGTTGAAATAACAGCGGGGAAACAGGAACAGAAAAGCCCTTAGCCCCGCCGGTATCCGTATACGCATAAACCAGCACTCCGGGACTGGCACGAAGCGTATCCAGCAGTTTCTTGCGTGACGGGGTGCTCACCGTTCGCCAGAGAGCAGGGGAAGATTGCATCCGTCCGACCGATTGCCGCAGACGCTCGACCACCTGTACCGAGGATGCCCTGACAATGGGCTGTGGGAACCTCGGATACAGCTCCCATGTCAGCTCACCAGAACGAAACAGGTCTTCTACGGTCTGCTCGTTGAGGGCGACGCCGGTTGCACCTGCTCGCTTCATCTGTAGCAGTATTTGCCTAAAACTTATACCTGTATCTGCGCTGATCTGCAGCAACTGCTCGCCGTCCAGTACAATGCCAACCCGCCGGTTCAGCGCTTCAGCGCGCCAGCGTGCGCCAAAGGCTAAGACCGAGGCAACCGTACCCAGAACAACCAGTAACCAGCCCAGCCGATGCCACATCCGATGATGCTCCTCTGTCCGCTTTCGTCTTTGTGTTTGCTGATGCGTTGCCCATTTCGGCAAATGGAAGCGGGATACCTGTTCATCGGGACGGAGAGGCTTGGCTAGAAGTCGGGAGGCAGGTGACGATGGTAGTATGTTCTATAACGCAGCTGCCGGAGGATGCGATTTCTTCCCAGAATGAGGATGGTAGCCGCTCCCGCCACAAAGCCTCCTGCGTGTGCCATCGTGGCAACACCGGGCTGGAACTGGAACTGCATGAGGAACCACAGTCCCAGCAGGAAAAACGCTGGCACGGCAATCACGTCGATGATGAAGAAAAATATGACCAGCACGCGGATGCGCGCGGTGGGAAAGAGCACGAAGTATGCGCCCAGCGCTCCGGCAATCGCCCCGCTGGCGCCAACGGTTGGGACGCTTGAGTAGGCGTTGAGCGCCACATGCGACATAGCTGCCGCCACGCCCCACAGCAGATACCAAAACAGGAACTTCGCGTGTCCGAGCGCATCCTCCACATTGTTGCCGAATATCCAAAGGTAGAGCATGTTTCCGCCAAGATGCAGGAAGCCCGCGTGAAGGAACATGGAGGTGAATATCGTCAGGTAGTGCGGTGTGACTGGGGGGAGCTGGTACTCACATGTGCCAGAGATGGTACACGGGATCATGGCGTATTCGAACAACGCCCGTGGAGCACCCCAACCAATCAGCTTGTCGTAGAGGAACACAAGCACGTTAACGATGATCAATGTCACCGTCACGATGGGAAAGGAGCGAGTTGGGTTTTCATCGCCAAGCGGTATCAATGGAACGAACCTTCCCTATGATTTTGCTGTGTTCAGTATACCCAAATCGGCAAGAGCTGAAAAGCGCCTGAGAAAGTTTGAACCTTTTGCGCTGTTCCTGCGTCTAAACATCTGAAACGTTTTAGCCTTATTGCATCCGTACTAGCAAGAGGGACCACGAGCAGCATCAATTCGGAACCGTTTGGGCGTGCCCGAGGCACGCCCATCTTTTTTACTGCGGACTCAGCCCGTTTGAGGCGCGTCGCACCACCCACGACCACACGCCCCACGTCATCGCGGCACCAACAGCCATCCAGAGTGCGAAACGCAGTGCCGACTGCCAGAAGCCTCCTCGCTGATCGCGCTGTTGTTGTCGCTCGGCTTCCTGCAGACTGCGGGTTGCCAGAGCGTCGGATGATAGCTTTGTCGCCTGAAGCAGCGGCGCAGGGTTGGCGTCCTGCTGGGACGTACGCGGCACAGGCGCTGGTCGCTCTGCCGGCATCGGCTGAGAGACCTCCACCAGCGGCGGAGGCGCGTCCTGCAGCTGCCTCAAGCGGGTCGCATCATCGAATTCGCGAGACAGTCCGTTCGCTTCCTGTGCACCGCGCTGGTCAAAACCGATTGCCAGAGCGCAGGAGCTAATCGCTGCCATCGCCATAGCAACAGCCCAGAAACGGATGGTACTCATTATCCTGCACCTCCATAAACCACCCGCCACTCTCGGGGCAACATCTTCGGTGCGCGTGGCAGGTCGATATCAATCAACGGTCGTGTGCCGGGTCCCCGGTCGCGGATGCGGTTATCGTAGTTGATACGCAGTGGAAGGCTATACAGCACCATCGCCTCGTCCTTGCAGATGATGGAGCCGTTGATGGTGCATCCGCCGCCGCCTGTCGCGATGTTACCGCCTCCTACGAAGTTGGTGTACAGGATGGCGTCGATCTGATTGATGTTCTCGCTGATGGAGCTAATCGTATCATCAGAGTAAAGAGACTGATATCGCTTGCGCCCATAGCTGTCGGTCTGTGTGGCGTCGTAAGCCGGTATCAGGTTGCCGAACTCGTCGTAACGGGGCTTCGTGAACGGCGGCCTCATGTAGTTCAGCGGGTAGTATCCAAAGTTCTTCACGTTCCCCATGATGACACTCCCGCGCGCCGCCAGACCGAGGATGTCTCTCTTTTCGTTCTGCCGATCGATGGCGCTGGGGTTCGTGCCACGGAAGTCTGGGGGGTCCTTATAGCGCACACTGCCCACGATGTGCACGTTGCGTCCGGCATAAAGAGTGCCCTGGCCCTGCACGAAGCCTTTGATGACCACATCGCCGGTGAAGGTAACGGGTCCGTGGATGCGGATGGGTCTGTCCGAGGTGCCAATCAGGATGGCAGAGCCGTTTACCACGCCGTTGGTAGAGATGCGTTGATAGCTGCTGGTTGTGGAGTTCCACACCTCCACATACGCCCCCTGTCCGAAGTCGGGGTTCGGGGTGCCGTCGGAGAAGGTCTGCCTCTGGTCCACGTAGTTCTGCGAGAGGTTGATATAGCGGCTGATCTCGTCGAGGTCAGGCATGGGCAGCTCCTGTGTTGGTGTGGGATCCAGCATCGTGCCGGTGTAGCTCCTCGTGCCTCGCGCATCGGCGACCACTGCCCCCGACACCCTGCCGTTGATAATGCCTGCCGTCTGGTCGTAGATCAGGTCGCGCCACTGCTCGTACGTTTGTGAACCCTTTGCGCCGTGTCGGGTAGGGTCGTACGCCTGACGTGCCCGCGCGTTGTTCAGGCTGTTGTAGTAGGTGTTCGTCCACTGTGTGGGGGTGATGTTCACAAAACCGGCTGCAGGCGGTATCAGCTTGTTGTTGGCGGTGGCGTAGACGCTACCGTTAATGGTGGGGGCGCCGCCGCTGAAATCGAAGTTTCCATTGGCGCGCATGTCGCCGTTGACGATAAGGTCGTTTGCGCCGAAGCCGTACATCCAGCCGTAGTTGTTGGCGAAGTAGGCGTAGTCGAACACAGCGGAACGCTCGAGTGTAAACTCCATTGTGTGCTCCACCATTGTGCGCGGTTCGTCTGCGTCCAGCGCGCCGTCGCCGTCGCGATCGACCCAGCCAACGGAGCGGAAGGTCAGCGTCCGGCTGAAAGTGCTGTTGATCTGTTGCCCGACGACGCCTGCAGCGTAGCGCAATCCGCCGCCAACACTCCCGCTGACGGTAGCCCGCGGGTTCTGAGGGGAGGCATTCTCCCAGGGAACGAAGCTGTCGAAATCCTGCTCTACTTTGAACGTTTTCCATACCTGCATCTTCTTATATTCCAGTCCAGCCTCGGCGGCATACAGGGTTCGCAGCGCGTTCTCCTCGCGCGCTACATGGTGCAGTCCGCTAGTGCCCAGGCTCACCAGCGCTGTACCCAAGCCAAACGACATAAACAGCACAAGCAGTGCCGTAATGAGCACCGCTGCCTTCTGATGTTTTCGCAGATTCCGCTTTCTCATTTCGTGCGCCTCCTCTCACCGGTTACGCAGTACCACCATCTGCTGCACTCGATGAGTGCGCAAGCCAGCAGGTGTATTGACCCGTACACACAGGCGGACAATCACCGTGCGACTGGTGTCGCCGTAAGCCATCGCGAACAGGGGATAGGTGCCCCCATACTCCGGATCGCTGGTGACGATACCGCTTAACAGCGGCTGACCGTTGCCACTGAAGTTCCACGTCAGGTTGCCATTGACGAGCGCGAACCGTCCCGTGGTGCCATCCATCGGGTAGTAGTAGATCGTCCTCCCGCTATCTGCAATCATGACGGAGCGTGCCGAACGCAGTTCACTGGTAATACGGCGCATGGCAAGCGTAACGTCCATCACCGTGGTGACGTCGTGCGAGTTGCGGTGCCACGCGCGAACGGAAGCGCTCAACAGCGGCATCAGCGCGAGGATCAGCAAGAGAGTGACCGAAGATGCAACAAGCACCTCAATTAGCGTGAAGGCGCCAGACGCGTTTCCCGTTCTCATCCGGCGTCTGGGAGAGATACCCACGGTGACACGTTCGCTATATCGCATCTTCGCACACCCCCCGAGTCCTCTCACAGATTGGTCACCAGCGTGCGCAGTTCCACCGTCTGCTGGCGCCCATTCCGGTCCATCCAGCTGACCCGCACGACCACCCGCCTCACGTCCCACTCGGTGTCCTCTATGACAATCTGTCCCGTACCCTGAGGCAACATGCGGGCAGGGCTTTCGTTGCGGGTGTTATCCGTGTTCGTGAAAGAGAAAGGCGAGGTGTTCGGCTGGGCGTCGATCAAGCCGTATGCGCGCAAGCCGTCGTAGTTCAGGTTGCCGTAGCCCAGCAGTTTCACCGCCTCCATCCGCCGTTCAGCCAGCATCAGCGCCGTGGCGCGATACTTCGCTCCGCCGCTCAGCCGTTCGGCCACAGGGTAGAGCGCACCAAACACAACCGCCACCACTCCCAGCAGGAAGATGGAGAGCACAACCTCCATCAGGCTGAAACCCGACCGTCGTCTGCGCCGCATTGTCTGCCTCCTCAGTCAATCTTGTGTCCCAGAGTCGCCTCCAGGGAGCACTGTGGTGGCGTGCTGACGTTGTTCATCGTGTAGACTCCACCAGACGGGCACGAGCTGGTGGCGAAGTTGGCTGGGTTTCCTTTGAGATACTTGCCGGGACCCACCAGGTCGGACCAGTCCGGCGTATCGGTGGCTTCCCGGTTGTGCTCCATCGCCCACTGATACTTAGCGCTCTCAATACGCCGTAGTGCCGCGATGCAGGTGTTGCGTTTGCTCGTCTCTCGTGCGTGCGAGAAGTTGGGCAGGGCGATGGCTAACAGCACGCCGATAATCAGCACCACGATCATCATCTCCACGAGAGTAAAGCCCAGACGGTGTTTGTTGGACATAGTGGATCACCTCCAGCTCGTTCGGTCCCCGCGCGGGGCTAAACAAAGAGCCGATGGGGAAACGCAGGGTGGTGATACCCATCGGCTCTACAAAAACTGGCAGGGCTGTCCGTATCGCTACGGAAGCACGTGCGTACCGCCGATGCTGCAAGTTGGGTTGGTGCCGATGGCCCCCACAGTATAGGTGCCGCCAGACGGGCACGAAGGCTGGGACTTCAGGTAGGTCGGCACCAAGTTTGTCATGGCGCAGGTTGCACCATCGGACAGGTTGTTGTCCATCGCGTACTGCTCTTTCGCCGCGTCGATCTGCTTCAGGTTCGCCACGCAGGACCTCGCACGGCTGCTCTCGCGGGCGCGCACGAAGTTGGGCACAGCGATGGCAAGCAGGATGCCGATAATCAGCACCACGATCATGATCTCGACAAGGGTGAAGCCTCGCTCGGCGCGTGCCTTTCGGATCAGGTTGAACATTCTCGGAAACACCTCCTGAGAGTGATTTCATTGAGGTCTTTCCATACTGAGAATGTGCGAACCACAGGATTTTTGCGAGTTTCGGTCTTCACAGTCTGAGCAAAGGAGGCGCGATCGCTGACGGAGTATTCATGATGCGGGAGGTGGACTAATGCAGATCGAGGTTGTTTCCTACGGCGGCTGGCAGAAGTGCCTGCGCATGACCAACAACGAGGTGGAACTGATTGTGACCGCGGATGTGGGTCCGCGTATCATCCGGTTCGGATTCATCGGCGGAGCCAACGAGCTGGTAGAGTATCCCGAGCAGATGGGACTGACCGGCGGCGATGAGTATCGCGCCTACGGTGGGCATCGGCTCTGGATCGCGCCGGAGGTGGTGGAACGCACCAAGCACCCGGACAACCTGCCCGTGCAGTGGACGCAGGAAGGGGAAGGACTGCGCGTCACCGCTCCGGTGGAAGCCGGAACCGGTATCCAGAAATCCATGCGTATCTGGCTGGACACGGTGCGCAACCACGTGCACGTGATACATCGCATCATCAACCATAACGTCTGGTCCGTCACCCTGGCGCCGTGGGCATTGACGGTGATGGCGCCGGGGGGCAGGGTCATCGTACCGCAAGAACCGTATCGTCCGCACCCGGACTTTCTGCTTCCCGTGCGCCCGCTGGTGCTGTGGGGCTACACCGACATGAGCGACCCGCGCTGGCGCTGGGGCAGGCGCTACGTGCAGCTAAAGCAAGATTCAGGCGTGCAGACCCCGCAGAAGTTCGGGGCGCTCAACACTCTCGGCTGGGCGGCGTATGTGAACGGCGACCGCATCTTTCTCAAGCGCTTCCGTTACGACCCCAAATCCACCTACCCCGACTTCGGTTGCAACTGCGAGTTCTTCACCAACAACCGGATGCTGGAGGTGGAAAGCCTGGGTGGACTGAGCACGCTGGAACCGGGTGAGTGGGTGGAACACGAGGAGCACTGGTACCTGTGGCGCGGGGTTACGGTAGGGGAGACGGACGAGGAGATCGACGCCGTGCTACCGCGTCTTCTGGAGCAAACAGCAGGCTAACCGTCGGTAGGCATGGGAGAGTGCGGGAGGGCGCCAGGCTCGGGATGCACAGGCGATGAGATGCTGTTCCTGAGGGCGCGTACCACGTTTGTTGAACTCGTGCTCTGCGCTGTGCTATAATCGCCAGTAGAACCATGCACATTCCCGATGCCTATCTCAGTCCGGTCACTCATGCCGTAGCCGCTGGGGCGATGGCGCCTCTTTGGGCGGTGGCGATACGGCGTACAGCCAGAGGTCTCTCCGCGCGGCAGGTTCCTCTACTGTCGCTGGGAGCGGCATTCTGTTTCACCATTCAGATGTTCAACGTCCCCGCGGTGGGAGGCACGACCGCGCACGCTGTGGGCGCGACCTTGCTGGCGGTTCTGCTGGGACCCTGGTCGGCTCTGCTGACGGTGTCGCTGGCGCTGGGCATTCAGGCGCTGTTCTTCGGCGACGGCGGGGTGCTGGCGCTGGGTGCGAACTCATTCAACATGGGTTTTGTGGGCGCGTTCTCGGGGTATGGCGTGTATCGCCTGCTGAAGGGGCGCGCGGAGGTGCCGAGCGCACGGGCGTTGTTCGCCGCGGGAGCGGGGGCATATGCAGGCTCGGTAATGGCGGCTGTCAGCACGGGCGTCATGCTGGGCATTCAGCCGCTGGTCGCGCACGATGCACAGGGGCGCGCGCTGTATTTTCCCTTCGGCGTGAACGTGGCGGTTCCGGCAATGGCGCACATCCACCTGCTGGTCGCCGCGCCAGTGGAAGCACTGGTCACCATCACCGCGCTGGCATATCTCTGGCGCAACTTCCCCGAGCTCGTAATCCGACAGAAGGTGGTGCGAGCGGACAAGCCTCTGCGCCTGTGGGCGCTGTTCGTACTGGTGCTCCTGTTGACCCCGCTGGGCTTGCTGGCTACCGGCTCGGCGTGGGGCGAGTGGGAAGAGGAGACTCTGCAGAAGCTGGTGGGCTACATCCCGGCAGGCATCCGGCAGTTCGGCGAGGGCTCGTTGACCCCGATTCTGCCCGATTACAGCCTGCCCGGACGCGAGGGACGCGGCTGGGAGGTGGTCGGCTACATCCTGTCCGCCATCGTCGGGGCAACCATCACCGGCCTGATTGCGCGTTCTCTGGTGCGCAAAGCTCTTCCCGCGCCGGCAGACGCCGCGGGTGGCGGTCAGCCGCTGGAGGTACTTCCCGACTGGATGACCCGTCCAGAGGAGCCGCGCTCAGTGACTGTGCGGGACCACGCGCGAGGGCGCTGGCTGGAACGCACCCTGCTGAACCTGCGTGAAGCCGTGGCGAACGCCATTGCCGCAGAGGAATGGGCGCGGGCGCCGGGCTACCTGCAGAGCCTGCACCCACTGGCGAAAACGCTGTCGGCGCTTGGCGGGCTGGTTGCGGTGTCGCTGGCGCGCGAGGCTTCGGTGCTGATAGCCGTGCTGGTGGGCGTGCTGGTGTTGACCGTGCTCTCGCGCCTGTCCTTGCGCGCCTTTCTCCTTCGGGGCGGTGTGACGGTGATGCTCTTCGGGCTGGCGGTCTCGCTGCCGATGATGCTGAAAGCGGTCACACCGGGCAACCTTGTGTGGGCGCCGTTCAGTTGGGAGGCTCTGGGGGTGAGCGACGCCGGACTTCGGGCTGGGGGTCTGCTTCTTTTGCGCATCAGTGCGGCGGTGTACATCGCTCTGTTGTGGAGCCTGACCACCCGCTGGCATCTGCTTTTGCATAGCCTGCGCACGTTGAGGGTGCCTCGCGTGATGGTGACCGGCTTCACGTTGACCTACCGCTACCTCTTCACGCTGTTCGACACCCTCGCGGAGATGATCCTGGCGCGGCGCAGTCGTCAAATTGGAGCGGTGCAGGCTCAGCAGGCGCGCGCATACGCCGGGGCGGGCGCTGCGGTGCTCTTCGCCAAGAGCGCCACGCTGAACGAAGAGGTGTACCTGGCGATGCGCTCGAGGGGTTATGACGGTGACCTGCGTGGCGCCTATCCCCGCCGGTGGGCGTGGCGCGACACATTGTGGCTGGCGCTGGCTCTGCTGTGGCTGGCAGGGGCATACTGGATGGGAGGATGGAATGTCGGTTAAGGAGCTGCTGTATCATGTGGAGCAGGTAGAGTTTGTCTATCCGGACGGCACGCCTGCGCTGCGGGGCGTTTCGTTTGAAGTATGGCGCGGGGACCGTGTAGCCATTCTGGGCGTGAACGGTAGCGGAAAGTCCTCGCTGTTACGCCTGCTGAACGGCTTGCTGGAGCCGACCGGAGGGGTCGTGCGCTTTTCGGGAACCCCATTGACGGAACGCAACCTGAACGACCCCGCCTTTGGCAGAGGTTTCCGCCAGCGGGTGGGGTTTGTGTTTCAGGATGCCGACGCGCAGCTGTTCAATCCCACGGTGTGGGACGAAGTCGCGTTCGCGCCCAGACAGATGGGCTTGCCAGAGGAGGAGGTGCGCACACGCGTCGCGGACACGCTGAACCTGCTGGGCATTACACATCTGGCAGAGCGCGCGCCTTTCCGCCTGAGCGGCGGTGAGAAGCGCAAGGTGGCAATCGCCTGTGTGCTGAGTATGAACCCGGAAGTGCTGTTGATGGACGAGCCTATAGCCGGTCTGGACCCACGGATGCAGTTCTGGCTGGTGAACACGCTCAAGCTTCTGCACGAAGCGGGCAAGACTCTGCTGATCGCCACGCACAACCTGCACCTTTTGCCCGATATCGCCGACAGGGTACTCATCCTCTCGGAGGACCATCGGTTGCTGGCGGATCTGTCGGTGGAGCAGGCGCTGGAGGACGAGCAAACACTGGTGGACGCGGGGCTTCTGCATGAGCACCTGCACGCACACGGCAGCACCGTGCACTCACACCTGCACCCGCACGAGCATCATCATTGAGCGTGATGCATACTCCCCCGCGCCAGCGAGGCGAACACACCCAACAGGCTCATCAAGGTGGACACGCCAAAGGCGATGCGCATACTGCGAAACAGCGCCTCTCCATGCTCCGGTGATAGTGGCTTGCCGTGCAGTGTAAAGGTAAAAATCAGCAGAATCATCGCCATGCTGAGGCTCTGACCCAGCATTCGCGCGGTGCTCACCACCGACGATGCCACTCCATAGCGCCTGCTGCTCACCGCGCTCATGATGGCGTTCACGTTGGGGGAGGAAAACAGGGCAAAGCCCAATCCCGACAGCGCCAGGATGATAGCCAGAAAGAGTATACTTGCCTGGTAAGGCATCAGCGCATATGCCAGCAGACACAGTGTGGTGAGCAGCATACCCGACGACGCCACCACGCGCGGCTCGCGCCGGTCGGACAGGGCGCCTGCCAGTGGAGAGAACGCCGCCTGCACCACCGGTTGCACCAGCAACAACATGCCGGTTGCCTGCGGGGTGAAGCCGCGCACCGTCTGCAGATACAGTGACAGCAGGTAGCCTACGCTGAAGGTGGCACCGTAGTTCAGCAGGGCGGCAAGGGTGGAGAAACTGAAAACAGTGCTCTCGCGGAACATCTGCAGGGGCAGTAACGGATGTTGCTGTCTGCCTTCATATACCAGAAAGGCAACCCCCAGCGCACAGGCAAGAACACCCAGCACGGCTCCTGCCGCTTTGAGGGTCACCGCGCTCATCAGCAAGGTCAATGCCAGGCAGTAGAGCACGGCGCCCACCGTATCAAACCGCTCGCCCTGCGCTGGCGACCACTCGTGTTGGACGCGCCGCCCGAACCACCAGGTGACCGCCGAGAGCACCACGACCACGTAGAAAATGGCGCGCCAGCTCGCTTCTTGAGTGAGGAAACCGCCCGCGACGGGACCGACGGATAGCCCGACGTAGACGGTGGCGGTGTTGTAGCCCAGTGCCTTGCCTCGCTCGCCAGGC
>CAKZNX010000341.1 GCA_937132045.1 uncultured bacterium | reverse complement strand
GGTCGGTTCGTGCTCCAGTCCGAAGTTTTCGGTGTTCACCAGACAACCGCTGCCCACGTCGTCCAGCACGGGCAGGCTGTATCGGTGCGCCAGCGACGCCAGCTCCCCTGCGGACACCTCTTCGCTGAACCCGATGATGCGAAAGTTGCTGGGGTGACAGCGAAGCAGAAGGGCGGTGTCGGGGGTGATGGCGCGTTCGTAGTCCGTCAGGCGCGTGCGGTTTGTGGTGCCCACCTCCACCAGCCGGGCGCCGCTTTGCGCGATGATGTCGGGCATCCGAAAAGCTCCCCCAATCTCCACCAGCTGCCCGCGCGAGATGATGACTTCCCTGCCCTGCGCCAGCACGGTAACCGCCAGCAGAACGGCACCCGCATTGTTGTTGACCACCGTGGCGTCTTCGGCGCCGGTCAGTCGGCACAGCAGGTCGCGCACGTGCTCGATGCGGTCTCCGCGTTCGCCGGTTTCGCGGTCTATCTCCAGCATGGAGTGCCCCCCTGCCACTTCAGCGATGGCACGCTGTGCCGTTTCTGCCAGCAGGGCGCGCCCCAAACCGGTGTGCAAGATGACGCCCGTGGCGTTGATCGCTTTGCGCAGGGTGCGGGTACGCCAGCGTGTGACCTCTTGCAGAACGAGTTCTGCCACAGTCGACGTATCCAGCGGCGCGGGTTCACCCTTCCGGACGCGCTCACGCAGACCGTCAAGCACTTCGCGGATGCACTCCACCACCAGCTCTCGCCCGTGTCGATCGATGGCGGTTTGAACCTGTTCCTCCTGCAGGAGGCGCGACACGGCGGGAATCCGGCGCAGCTGCGAGGCGCTTTCTAGGGTTGGTCGCACGCTCATGCCCTAATGTTCGCCCGGTGGATACTCCAGCTCTGCCCACCACTCTGGCTCGACGTCGGGGAAGACGTTGTCGCGTTCTTCGGCTTCGCCCAGTGCGCCCCATTCCTCCGAAGTTGGCTCCTCTCCGCGTGCCACCTGCTCCAGCAGATTGACCAGCATCCGGAAGCGATCGGCGTGCCATTGCGCTCGCAGCTCCGCGTAGTCCCGAGCAGACCACGTGCTGATAAGAAACTGCCAGTCCGAGGACTGCAGTAACAGCAGCTCGCGCGCAATCTGTTTGAGGATGGTCTGCACGCGCGGGTCGTCACCGTACTGTCGTGCGAGGCGCACCATCTCCCGCTCGGCAGGGTAGATGCGTCGCCATGTCCACTCTGTCCATTCGTTGAGCCACACCCAGTGGTAGCCTCCCTCGCCCCACGAGCCTTCAGGCAGCTGAACTACCGTTTGCGGTGGATGCTGGTGCAGGTAGTGACTGCACGTGGTGGGGTGAATCTCGGGATGCGACTCCATGCCCCGGCGCACCCAATACAGCCACTCTGGTCCCTCGAACCACCAGTGTCCGTACAGCTCCGTATCATACATGGCGGTGATAACTCCGCTCTGCCCCGTAGACTGCACGTGCTGGCTCAGCACCTGATGCGCCAGGTCCACAAAGTGTTTGGCGTGTTCCTGAATGCGCTCGAACGCCTTTGCCAGCTCGTAGGGTTGCTTCTTGCCCAGGTCGTTCTTCGGGCGGGAGATGCGCCAGTAGCGCAGACCTCCCGGCGGCAGCTTCTTGTGGAACTCCAGATAGTACTCGTCGCCCGGGTATCCCGAGTCCGCGCTCCATACCTGCACTCCTGTCTCCGGGTCACGAGTGAAGATGGCGACAGGCGGTTTCGGCTCGCCCGACGAGTTCACCAGATAGACCGCATAGGGGGACTTCTCCAGCTCCTCCGGGCGGTACTGCACGCTGAACTGCTCCCACAGCTCGCGCAGGGGCTTGAACCGCTCGGCATACACGCCGATGGCTTCACCGCCGCGCAGGAGGTGCGAGTCGATGAAAAAGTACTCAATTCCGTTCTCGACGAGTATCTCCTCCACGCCTTTGCGCAGCCACGGCTCGGACGGCTTGTCCTCGAAGTCCACCGGATAGTTCCACCGATAACGGGGACGATAAGCGCATTCTGGCAGCCAGAAGCCACGCGGCTGCCTGCCAAAAAGGCGTTTATAGGTCTGCACCCCCTGTTTCACCTGTGCCTGCACTGCTTCATCGGTTCCCAGCAGGGGCAGATAGCCGTGCGTGGCAGCACTGGTCAAAATCTCGATATGTCCCGCGTCCTGCAGGTCCCGAAACGCGCCCACAATATCCGAACGGTATCGCTCGCGCAAATCGGTTAAAGTTCTCGCGAAAAACTGGTGCCAGTACTGCGCCAGCGCCGCCATGCCCAGCTGTTTCTCCTGAAGGAACTCCTTGCGGTTGACCTCGGCGGCGGCGATTTTGTCCTTCAGCCACGCCTCGAACTCGTCGGCGAAAGCAGGCTGAGACAGCTGCTCCGCCAGCACAGGGGTGATACCAATGGTGAACTGGGGGGAGATGCCCTCCCGCACCAGACGGTGACACGTGTTCAACAGGGGAATGTAGGTCTCGGCAGCGCTCTCCGACAGCCAGTCCATCCCGTGCGGGCTCCGTCCGTGTGCCAGCACGTACGGGATATGAGAATGCAACACAAAAGCAAAATAGCCTAGTGGTTTGGCGTTTTCCAAAGTCTCGAGCCTCCTTGCGCATGTGCCTGCGGTTGTTGTAAGCATAGCAGTTTTGCCCTGCGAATGTCAACGTGCCGACGTTGCGCCTGTTGTGATGGGTGTGACACAATAGATAAAACGGGAGGTGAGAAAATGGCAGATACCGCTTTGCTCATCGTGGATGTGCAGAACGACTTCTGCCCCGGCGGCGCACTGCCGGTGCCTGAGGGCGATCGGGTCGTACCCGTGCTGAACCGTGCCATCGAGCGGTTCGCGCAATCCGGCGCACCGATCATCGCCTCGCGAGACTGGCATCCCGAGAAAAGCACGCACTTTGCAACTTATGGCGGGCAGTGGCCCGTGCACTGCGTTCAGAACACACCCGGCGCGCAGTTTCATCCCGACCTGCGCCTTCCTGCGAACACCATCGTGGTCTCCAAGGGTATGGGCGAGCACGAGGACGCCTACTCTGCCTTCGATGCCCGAACCGATGACGGCAGCTCTCTGGAGGACCTGCTCCGCTCGCAGGGTATCAGGCGACTGGTGGTGGGTGGACTGGCGACCGACTACTGCGTACGGGCATCGGTGCTGAGTGCCCTCGAGCAGGGCTTCGAGGTGCTGGTGCTGAGGGACGCCGTGCGCGGTGTGGATGTTCAGCCCGGCGACAGCGAGAAGGCGCTTACGGAAATGCAGAGCAGAGGGGCGAAACTGGTCGCACTCGACGAAGTATCCCTGAATTAGGCAGCGGGCGGAAGCACCTCCACGCGGTTGCGCCCCTGCTCTTTGGCAACGTACAGCGCCCGGTCGGCAGAGGCGAGCAGGGAGAGTTTGTCGGCACCATGCGTGGGAAACTCCGCCACCCCCACGCTGAGCGTGACCCGAAAGAGTTTGGAGCCGTTCACCGTGCGGAAGGGATGCTGTTCCACCGCCAGACGAAGACGCTGTGCCACGTGCGCGGCTTGCTGGAGCGGTGTCTCGGGCAGGATGACCAGAAACTCCTCGCCGCCGTAGCGGAACACCAGCTCGATCTCCCGCAGGTTCTCGAGCAGCCGGCGAGCCACCTCCTGCAACACGAGGTCGCCCGTTGCATGTCCCCACGTGTCGTTGATGCGCTTGAAGTGGTCTACGTCAGCCAGCAGCAGACTGAAGCACTTGCCGTAGCGATGGCTGCGCCGAACCTCCTCGTCCAGCCTTAACTCGAGGTATCGCCTGTTGAACAGACCGGTCAAGCCATCGGTTAGCGCCAGCAGTCCCACCGAGCGCGTCAGACGCGATACCTCCAGCACCTGTTGGAACTGACCAGCCACCGCTGTCAGCATCTCCAGGTGGTGATGGTCAAAGTAGCCAGGCTTTGGGTGGGCTACAGCCAGCACAGCCTCCACCTTGCCGCGTACGCTCAACGGAATGCCCATCAGGCTGGCGAAGATGCGCTTCGACGCGGAGCGGATCAGCCCCGGTTCAGCCGATGTGCTGGCGATGAACACCGGCTCGCCGCGCTGTGCAACCCAGTCCGCGAAGTCACCCTCGGTGCTGGCTTGCTGGTCATCTGCCAGCCGTATCGGCTCGCCTGCAGAAGCCGCCACCGTGAATGCATCGCTTTCCGCGTCACGCAGATACAGGGTCACGCACGGCGCCGGCAGAAGCTTCGCCACCAATAAGACAAATTTTTCGCCTAAATCCTGCACTGATGGGTTCTCCAGCAACAGGCGACTGACCTCATACAGAGCGCTGAGCATCCGGTTCTCCTGCTCGAG
>CAKZNX010000340.1 GCA_937132045.1 uncultured bacterium | reverse complement strand
CTGCCTTTGAGCTACGGGCCCCCTTGCGTGAAGGCACCTATTAGTTTACCAGAGTCATAGGGCACACGCAAGGGGGAGGCTATCTCCGAGCAGGGCGCCAATTACAAACCGAAATACAGTCGGAGCCACTCTTCGAGTTCTTCGAACCAGATAACTTTACCGGTAGCCGCGAGGTAGCCTTGCATGTTCGGTGAGAACCCCTGACCACTGATGACGACGATACCGGGTATGGGCCAGTGCTCGATGTCCAGAATGGTTGCTGGAATCTTCTCTTCCGCCGTACCTCCCCTGCCCTGATACTTACATTCTATGCCCAGCCGCTTGCCCGTCTTCTCATCCGTGATGACGACAGCGATATATCGCTTTGACCCCCAGAGCCGGCGCGCTGCTTTCGCCTCCAGCTCTACTCTTAGCCCCAGGCTTCTCGCAAGCTCTGCCACCTGAGCCTGAAGCTCCTTGCCCGAAGCGGGAGCCTGTCCCTTACCTGCCATACGTCCCCCCACTATGCCGGTTGATTGCGAAGAGGTGCTCTTTGTTCAGCGGCGTCTTCCTGACCATGCCGCTGTATGTATGACAGAGAACCTGTCCTTCAGTCCAAAGTCACGGTAAACGCTCTCTGTCAGGGTGCCACTAGGGTAATTCGTGATTTCCTGAATGGCTATCAATTCGATGGTTATCAGCAGAAACTCCACGGTAAACTCGCCAACCGCATCAAGTGATCGGAACGGCTCAACATGCTCTGGTCGGAAAAACTGCAGCTGCGGCGGGTAACTGCTGACGGGTTTCACGTGCTTGAACATCTCAAGGATATGGTGCTTCATCTGCAATGTCAGGTCAGGATCGTAGGCGTGTTTGACGTATAATTCCACAATCAGGTGGAGATGTCGTGGCGTCCGCTCCCTCTTACCTGGCGCCTTGTATGCGACCTTAAAGTCGAATTCAGACTTGATGCCGCGATAGACCCGGATTTCGGTGCCATCGGCGGTCGTGTACAACACGTCGTCTATTTGGGCAGCCCGTGCCATGCGCTGTTTATGAGCGCAGATAACGAAAAAATAGACAGAGTCGATCAGGGCAAGAAGCGACCTCACCCCACTACCTCGTACACCAGCAGGTAGCGATGAGTAATCTCCAGCTCCGGACGTCGGCACAGCGTTTCTTGAGGGAGCGACTCAGGCGCGACGATGATGATTTCCTTAAGCCAGAGCCGACCGTTACTCCTCAGCGACTTGTTAACCCTCATTGCCATGGGAACCACGTAGCGACCGACGCGCACGTCCGTCGTCTCGATAATCACAAACGAACCTGCTGCCGGTCTGACCTCGTGCGAAGCAAGGAGTAACTGGAGCCGGCTCAGGTATTCGGACACGGTTACCTTCTCCGACTGATGCTCAGCACTGGACATGAGAAGAGCACGCCGATCCTCTGTGCTATAACGACGGGCGAGCTTTGCTCTTGTCAGAGGGTGGAGGTTTTCCAACGGGAGTATCCACACCGAAGTTGTCTCCGGATCGACCCCGGTCTGTGGTTCGAGGTGCTCTACCGTGGGTGGAACAATAACCTCGGCGGCACGCGTCTCGTCCTCCGCGCTGTTGTCATCGACTTGTGGCTTCTCAAAAATGGGCAGATACTCGTGAGCGAGCAGAAGGAAATTGTACTTCACACTCTTCTCTGCCCAGAAGCCGGTGGTCTTACAGTTATGCTGACGCTTGATAACGAGCTCCTTGAGGCGAAAACCGGCGCGCAGGAAGACCTCTATCACCTCAAACCCTATTGGCACGACGTGCTTCTTCCGCCTGGTGTCGCCGATCAGCACGGCGCATTGGTGTCCTGGTTTCAGGACGCGACAACATTCTGCGGCGACCTCTTCCATTTGCTCGACAAATTCTGTGATGCCCAGCTGAGACAGGTCGCCCTCAATTCGCGGGCTGTATTCGATAATGCCAGCGTACGGAGGGTGAGCGCAGATGAGGTCGATACTGTTGTCCACGATACCGGAAAGGTTTCGGGCATCGCCGACGCGCACGCTGGGTTCGTAAAAGGTTCCCTCCCCAAACAGGTCTCTTGGCGGGGAGAACTGCAGACTCTGTTGCGTCAAAGCAACGCAGGCTGGATTGATGTCGATGCCCATACAGCGCCTTCCCAGCAACTTCGCCTCAACTGCAGTCGTACCGCCCCCTACGAAAGGGTCAAGCACCACATCTCCCGGACGACTGTAGCGCAGTATCAGATTGCGGGGAATATACGGTGACCAGTTACCGCGATACCGACCATTATGCGTTGCCCAGTCACCACGCTGTTTGTAACTCCAGACTGTGGTGGTCTCCAGTTGAAACGCCTTTGGTTCCCACATCTTAACAGTCTTGGCGGTGGAAAGTGGGGCGAAGTTCGCGCCGTTGACTAAAGTGATGAGCCTTTCCAGTTGGCGGAACGTGATGCCAAACCGCGCACCGATTTCCGCATCCGACATACCGGAGTGCTTCGCTTCCAGTACGGCTTGCACGAACGCTTCCTCACCGTGCGCTTGTCGGAGGTGGTCACCGAGGTTTCCGTTGTATTCCTCGTGACATATAGGACATGATGTGCGCAGGTTCAGTAGCTTTGCCATTCAAGTCTCCTAGGTCCCTCGTGCAATGCGATTGTATCAGTTTCGAGAGGCGCTGTCAACGCCGCCGATTAGCGTTCTAAGGTGACGTCGCGGGCTCCCGAACTGCCGTCTTTGCCTGTCCCCTCAATCTTCCGTCGGCTTCGCTGAGCGAGGAAATCCTCTACCGCAGCCCCGATGGCTTTCACCGCGGCGTTCTGCA
>CAKZNX010000339.1 GCA_937132045.1 uncultured bacterium | reverse complement strand
CCCCCTGCACGCCCAAACGGCAACCCGTACGGTGGGCGAAGGGGTGGTGCTGAAACAGTATGTCCAGCCATTTTTCGGTAGCCCACAGCTGGTGCACGTGCTGGAGGTAGACCTGCGCAACCCATCTGTTCGGGTGGAAGCGGCACTGGCAGCCGGTGTGGTGTACCGCGCCGACCCCACGCAGGGGCGCGAGGTGGTCAGTGCCACCGTGCAGCGGCTGGGCGCGCTGGCAGGGGTGAATGCCGATTACTTTCCGTTCACCGGCGACCCGCTGGGAGTGCACATCGAGAAGGGGGAACTCGTCAGCGAACCTTCGCAACGCACGGCTTTCGGTATGACCGCAGAGGGCGCGGTGCTCTTTGGCGACATTCTGGTTCAGGCGGATGTGACGCCCGAGGGTGGTGATTCGGTCACTCTGCACGGCATCAACCGCACCATCCAGGCGAACGAGTGCCTGCTGATTACGCCGCGCTGGGGCGAGACCTATCCGGCACCAGCCGGAGCGGTCGTTCTGGCTCTGCGCGATCTGGACGGTGCACCGGCTCTGGGCAAAACGCTGAAAGCAATTGTTGAAGCGCCGCTTGAGTCACAGACCTCCTGCCCTGTCCCCGCTGGCGGTGCCCTGCTGGTGGCTACAGGTTCCTTTGCCGAGCGCATCCGGCAATGGCAAAACGGCACAACGCTCACCTTCCGCTTCGTGGTGCGACCTGCTGGCGAGCAGGTAGCGCTGGTTCCCGAAACGCCTCGCGCAGAGCGCAGGCTGGCTTCGCGCGGCGGGTTCCGTCGACAGAACGAGGTGGAACTGTGGAACCAGGCGGTGCTGGCGGTGGGCGGGGGACCGTGGCTGGTTCGCAACGGCACGTCGACGGTGGACGCCCCGCGACAGGGCTTTCAGCGCGGCTTCTCTGATGATCGACACCCCCGTACGGCAGTCGGCGTGACCGCCGACGGCAAGCTGTTGCTGGTAACAGTGGACGGACGTCAGCCGATGGCGGCGGGCATGACACTGGATGAGCTGGCTCGCCTGATGCTTCAGCTGGGCGCAACCGACGCCATCAATCTCGACGGTGGAGGCTCCAGCACTCTGGCGGTACGGGGTGGTCTGGTGCTCAACAGTCCTTCCGAAGGCAAACAGCGCCCGGTTGCCAATGCGGTGGTGGTATTTGCTCCACGCCCGGCAGGTGCAGATGGCGCTGAGGTGCAGATGGAGCCGCAAACCGCGACCGTGCGTTCGGGCGAAAGCGTGCGGTTCACGGTGCGCTCGCAGGAAAAGGGGGAGGTGCTGGGCGCGGAACAGCTCGTCTTCGGCGTTACCGGTGGAATTGGGTTTGTGGACCAGCGCGGCGAGTTCACCGGCGTCAAGATGGGCAAAGGCACGGTCAACGCCCTGTTGCCGGACGACCGGGTCGTGCAGGCAGAGGTGACCGTATTACCCGGCGAGCCCGCGCGCATTGTGCTGGTTCAGCCGACCAATGTGCCATCCGGCGCGGAGCGGTTTGAGCTGGTGGTGCGAGTTACCGACCGCGCGGGGAACCCCTGCGCAGGCATGTCCCTGCAGATGCAGGCGCGTGGCGCTTATCCAGAGAAAGATAGCACCGTCACCGATGTGAACGGCGCGGCGCGTTTCGCGGTGGCATGGGACGTTTCCAGACCCGCCAGCCAGTGCGCCATTACCATCTCGGTCACCGCAGCGCAGGGAGTTGCACCTCTGCAGGTTCGGCGAGGCGGAAAATGACCAGCAGGGACAGGAGGGGAGAAAGGTTGCGAGCAGGTGTTATTGGCTTGGGCATCATGGGTGGTGCCATCGCAGAGCGACTTCTCGGCGCGGGGCACACCGTGACCGTCTACAACCGCACGCGTGAGAAGGCGGAGCCGCTGATCGAACAGGGGGCGCACTGGGCACAATCGCCCGCCGAGGTCGCCCACCAGAGCGAGGTGGTTATCTCGATCGTCACCGACCCGAAGGCAGTGGAACAGGTGTCGTTCGGCGAGGTGGGTATCTTCGATGCGCTCCCTGCCGACAGCGTGCACTGCGACATGAGCACCGTATCGGTGGAGTGGACACGCCACATGGCGGAAACCTACCGCCGGGCTGGCAAGCGTTTTGTGCAGGCGCCGGTACTGGGTGGCAGGAAGCAGATACTGGAGGGAACCCTGCTGGTGTTCGGCGGTGGGGCTGAGGAGGACGTAAGCCGCTGCGAGCCAGTGTGGCGTGCGTTTTCGGACAAAATGTGGCGCTTCTCCTCCGCCGAGCAGGCGACCGTCACCAAGCTGGCTTGCAACATGCTGATTGCGCACATGATGGTGGGGTTGGGACAGTCCATGCTTTTTGCAGCAAAGGGCGGTGTATCCCCAGCCACCCTGCTGGACATCCTGCTGAAGTCCAACCTGAGCGCGCCCATGTATGCCACCAAGGGACAGGCTCTGCTGGAGCGTAACTTCCGCGCCAACTTCTTCGTGCGCCACCTGCTGAAAGACCTCACCCTTGCCGAAGAGGCGGCTCGTGAGACCAGCACCATCCTGCCGCTAAACGCGCTGACACGCGAGCTGTTCGTGGCGGCGATGCAGATGGGTTATGCCGACGAGGACTACTCGGCGGTGGTGAAGGTGATGGAGCAGCTGGCTGGAACGGAACTGAGCCAAAACCCTTAACCTGGAGGATACATCATGGCAGACCTCGTTTCGCGCGCGTTCAGCGCCTACCGGCAATTGCTCAGCGATATCGAGCAGGCGCAGGCAGACAGGATTCGTCAGGCGGCACGGTTGTGCGCCGACTGCCTCTCCCGACAGGGGGTCATCCATATCTACGATACCGGTCATCTGGTCTCGCGGGAGCTCATCAATCGCGTGGGTGGGCTGGCGGCAATGTCCTCGTTCAACTTCAACCTGTCGGTGGACAACCCGAACCAGTTCCGGCAGGCGCAGGGTGAGACAGGCAAAACGAGTTTCGAGACCGATGCGCTGATTGTTTCCGCCGCGCTCAAGCGCAGTCATATCCGATCGGGTGATGTGCTCATCATCGGCACGGTGTCCGGCAAGCAGACGATCCCGGTGGAGCTGGCGATTCAGGCAAAAGATCACGGCTTGACCACCATCGGCATTACTTCCATCCGCTACTCCTCGCAACTGCAGTCGGTGCATCCCTCCGGCAAGCGGCTTTTCGAGGTGGTGGACATGGTGCTGGACAACGGCGCCGACTACGGCGACGCGATGCTGGAGGTGGAGGGGATGGATCGCAGGATTTGCCCGGCTTCCGGCATCGGCGCGGCGATGGTGATGTGGGCGCTGGTCGCAGGCATTGTGGAGGAGATGGCGAAGCGCGGTACGCCGCCCACCGTGTTCAAGAGCATCAACCTGCCCGACGGTCCTGAAATCTACAGGCAAACGGTGGACGACTACATCCGCAAGGGGTACTGAGCGATGATTAAGACCTACTTCGACGCACTCCGACAACAGATGGACGAAGTGGAGCGCACCCAGAGCGAGAACCTCCAGCGCGCAGCGGCGGTGATGGCAGACGCCATCGCCGGCGACCACATCATCTACGTGTTCGGAGCTACGCACGCAGGCATCCTGGCGCAGGAGCTGTTCTACCGCGCAGGTGGGCTGGCGTGCGTCTCGCCCATCCTGCCGCCCGGTTTAACCTGCGACGTACGTCCCATCACCATGACCTCGGTACTGGAGCGCCACTCCGGCTACGCGCAGATATTTATGAGCGAGATGCCCATCGAGAGCGGCGACGTGCTGATTGTGCACTCGGTATCGGGGCGCAATGCCGTGGCGGTGGAAGTGGCGCAGTACGGTCGCGAGAAGGGCGCAACGGTCATCGCGCTGACTTCGGTTACCTACTCGCAGTCCGTCACCCCTCGCGCTGGCACGAAGCGGCTGTTCGAGGTAGCGGACATTGTGCTGGACAACTGCGGAGTGATTGGCGACGCTGTCGTGGAGATACCGGGCATGAGGCAGAAAGTGGCGCCGACCTCCACCGTGATCGGCGCGGCAATGCTGAACGCGCTGGTAGCTCAGACGGTGGCGCTGCTGAAGGAGCGTGGGGTGGAGCCCCCCGTGTTCCTCAGTGCCAATCTGGACGGCGGCGACGTGCACAACGCCCGTCTCCTGCAAAAGTACCGCGGGAGGGTCACGTATCTGTGAAGCCGCAGGAGCGTCGGGGGATCGCCGTAGCCACCTTGTGTCCGCTCCCTTCACTGCGCGGGAAGGGAGCGGCAAATTCACGATGGCGTGCATATGCACAGCACCGCTCTGGGGGTTACTCCGCTCGCGATTCGAGCGTCAGCCTGGTCTCCAGCTCCTTACCCTCGCGCAGGAAAACTACCGCCACCGTGTCGCCGGGTTTGTAGCGGTTGAGGGCGTCCATGTAGTCGTAGATGCTCTCCACCTTCTGGTCACCAAACTGGATGATGATGTCGCCGGCGCGCAGACCTGCCTTCTGTGCAGGACTGCCCTCGCGCACACCGCTCAGGCGCATTCCTTTCACTTCCTCACTGTAATCCGGCACGGTGCCCACGTAGGTGCGGATACCGCGCTCCATTCCGCCCCGGCGAGGCGTCGCTTGCGGCTCGCTGAAGGTAATGCGCTCCGGCACACTGGCGATATAGTCGGTGACCTGCGCCACCAGCCTGACCACCCGCGCTGCGCCCGGCGCATTGATGGTCTCCGGTTTGTCGGCGGGCGTGTGGTACTCGCGGTGCATACCCGTAAAGAAGAACAGCACCGGGACCTTCTTGGCGAAGAACGAGGCGTGGTCGCTGCCTCCGAACCCGCCGCCACTGGTGGTCATCTTGAATCCGGCATCCCGGTTGAGCTCTTCCAGCAGCGGACGCCACGCCGGAGAGGTGTCCACTCCGCTCACGCTCAACACGTCATCGCGCAGACGACCGATCATGTCCATGTTCAGCATGGCGACCGTCTTCTCCAGCGGGATGATGGGGCGGTTGGTGTAGAAGGCAGACCCCAGCAGTCCGATCTCCTCGCCCGAGAACGCGATGAAGATGAGCGACCGCTTGGGCGGATTGGCAGAGAAGTAGTGCGCCAGCTCCAGCAAACCGGCAGTGCCCGAGGCGTTGTCGTCGGCGCCGTAGTGGATGGCGGGCAACTTGCCGTTGTACATCGAGCCGCCCTGCAATCCCCAGCCCAGATGGTCCATGTGCGCGCCGATAACGATGTACTCGTCCTTCAGCTTCGGGTCGGTACCCTCAATGAGTCCGATGATGTTAGCGGTGGCGCCATAACGCTGGATGACTTCCGTCTGAACAGTGGCAGAGGCTTGCAGAATCGGGCGGCTCTTCGGGTTCTGCAGAAGGTCATTCAGCGACACGCCACAGGCTGCCAGCAGTTTCTCCGCCGCAGCACGGCGCAGGGTGACCACCGGGATGCCCGAGTCGACGCCCCGTCCTGCCAGCATCCCCGACAGCGGTGAATCCTCCTTCTGCACGAGGACCAACGCCGCCGCGCCCTGCTCCTTTGCGGTACGCGCCTTCACACGCGCCGGCTGGTACGCACGAAGCAGGTTGGGCCCCTCGGTAACCGGGGGCGTTCCCTCCAGCGCAATCACCACCTTGCCTTTCACATCGACACCGGTGTAGTCCTCATGACCAGCGAGGCTGGACTGGATGCCGTAGCCCACGAATACCAGTTCGCCCTTCGCAGCGCCGGTGGTTGCCACCGTTTCGGGCATGAAGTCCTCGCGCAGACGCAGGGTGATGCGTTTGCCGTTCGCCTGCACCTCCAGCCGGTTCGTCTTTCCGGCTTCTGCGCCCACGTAGACGCGGAACGGCTGGAAGTAGCCACTGCCGTCCATCGGAGCCTGCAGGTCGTGATAGCGGGATGTGCCGATGGGCTTGAGACCGTACTCCGCGAAGCGCTCGGCGATGTAATGTGCTGCGGCTTCGTTGCCCGCACTGCCCGACCCGCGTCCCTCAAACTGTTCTGATGCCAGCACGAAGATATGTGCCCAGATGCGCCCGGAGTGGATGCCCGCCGTTCCCCTGCGCACGTCTGCCTGTGCAGCGCCCAACACTGCCAGCGCGGCGAGCAGTCCCAACAACACCGAGAGGCGGCGCCTCAACATGAACATACCCCTCCTCCAGTATTTCAGATGTCTAATAGTTTACTCTGAAGACGGCAGTAAAGGAAAGTGTCCGCACGCGGTACGGTGCTGTTCACTGCAGGGGCCAGCGCATCAACTCGTCCAGCAGAGCCTCTGCGGTGAGATCAAGGTGAATGGGCGTCACCGAGATCTTGCCCGCGCGGATGGCGGCGACATCGCTGTCTGGAGGCACGTCCTCGTTGGCAAGGCTGCCGGTCAACCAGTAGTATTTGCGCCCCCATGGGTCAACCCGAGCTTCCACCCGGTCCACATACTGCCGGGTGCCCTGTCGTGTCACCGCCACACCCTTCACCTGCGCCATCGTGCAATTGGGCACGTTCACGTTCAGCAGGGTATGCGGGGGCAACTTGTGGTCACGCAGTACCTCTGCCAGCTTGTGAGCAAAGTGGAGGGCAGCATCGTACTCTGGCTCTTCGTCCTCGCTGCAGCACACCGAGATTGCCACGGAAGGGATGTTGAAAATCGCCCCTTCCATCGCTGCCGAGACCGTTCCCGAGTAGGTGACATCCCAGCCCAGGTTCGCTCCCTCGTTAATGCCCGAGAAGACCATGTCGCACCGCCCGTTCATCACCACGGTGGTGCCCAGGGTCACGCAGTCGGACGGGGTACCGTTGGTGGAGTAAGCCAGCGAGCCGTCGTTCAGGTGCACGGTGTGGAGGCGAAGCGGCTTGTGGAGAGTAATGGCATGCCCGGAACCGCTGCGCGGACGCTCTGGTGCCACCACGAACACCTCGCCCAGCGGTTCCAGGGCACGCTTCAATATCAACAGTCCCTCAGCCAGGATGCCGTCGTCGTTGGTCACCAGGATACGCATAGTGGTCATATCTTAGCACAAAGCGCGAGGGCATTCAAAGGGTTACTGGTCCTCGGTCGGGACGACCCGTGCGCTGAGCCAGGCGTATGCCTTCAGCGTGCCGCTCACCTGTGGCGTGCCAGCGAGATCGCCTTCCAGCGCCACCACGTCCACACTGCCACCGTAGGTATTCACGAGCATCGCCACAAAGCCCTTGCCCGTATGGGGATTCTGCAGACGTTCCAGCTTCACGATGCGCCCCGTGAGCAAGGCATAGTTCGCCGCCACGTTGTCGCTTGCGCCTTCGTTGATCGGAAGCATTGCCTGAGGCGCCAGGCGCAGGGTGACCATCTCGCCGGTTTCCTCGTCCTCGGTCTCCGTCAGGATGCTCTGGTCGGAATCGAGATAAGTTGCCTCGTCCTCGAAACACCATACCTCCTGCGCGAAGGCGGCAATCTGCAGGGTGACCATGCGCGGCAAAGATTGCCACTGATGCACGTAGGTGGAGAAGTCCCGGAGGTCCACACTGAACGGGTAGTATCCCGATTCGGGGTCGTCGGCGCTCAGCGGGCTGCTCCATCCGTAAAGCGCACCGGTAAGCATCTGCTCATCGTAGCGCACCATTTCCACCGCCGCCGCCTGCATCCGCCCTGCGCCCCGGTAGTGGGGTTCCAAGTCCAACACCTCCAGCGAAGGCGTCTGTGAACCTTCAGCGGTTTCTTTCTCCTTCATCACCAGCCATATCTCCGCTCCGTTGGGGGCTTCCCAGATGAAGTAGGCTCCGTTCTCCACCTCGTAGCCTTCGCTCTCAGCGAGGATAGTGGGGAGCGCGCTGACCAGCGACTGCGCCTCATCATAGCCGAGGCATCGCGCGTGGGTTATCATCTCTTTCAGGCTCCTTTCATCCGCCGGGCATCCGTCTCGTCCTTTGAGGGAGGCAAGATGCTCAGGAGGGTTCTGCCGCACGTATGCTACAGGTGTTCATTCGGGGTGGTTCATACGTATTCCTGCAGTGCCTCAGCGAATTTCACCGGCGCGAGACGAACGGGTTGTCCCTCACCAGAAACCGCCACGGTTTGTCCTGCCACTGTCGAATGCCTATCCTGCCGGTCTGCGCCACCTGCTCGGGAGGAACTGACTCAGCGGCGATGATGCGCAGAGCGCCTTCGTACAGCGGACAGAAGTTGTGTGCGAGCGTGATACCCATCGCCTGCGTCAGTCTTCCCGGTCCTGAAGTCAACAGGCGGTCGTCCGATACCCCTCGACGCTGACGCATGAGTTCGATACCCTCTACTGGCTGCAGTGCACGGATAAGCACCGCCTCGCCAACACCTTCCGGCGCGGTGACGGCGTTGAGACAATGATGGGTATGCACGTGGTAGACATAGGCGAAGCCGGGTGGACCGAACATAGCGGCGTTGCGACGGGTTCTTCCGCGAGAAGCATGGTTCGCCGGGTCGCCCAGCAGGTAGGCTTCTGTTTCGACAATGATACCGGCGGTGATGTCGTCCTCGGTTTCGTGCAGAAGTATCTGTCCCAGCAAAGCGCGGGCTACCTCCAGCGTGGGCTGAAGGTAGAACTCGGGCGACAAAGGCGGATGGTGCGCGCACGGATTCGACATCTTCGCGGTAACCACATTGTGTGACTATGGCAGGGTTTCATCCTGCGGGCTCGTATCTCCTGCGGATGGGAGGCGCAGGGCAAGGAAGGACAGGGGCGGAAAACCCCGCCCCTGTTGTAGACCGACACTAGCGGTATTCAGGCACCCGCCAGCAGTTCTGCTGCCAGCCGCGCAGGACATTGGGGTCTACGCCGGTCCACCACTCCCACAGGTAGTCATCGGGAGGCGTGTCGCCCAGGTTCCAGCGCAGGGCGCCAAACGTGGCGCAGACCTTCATCGCTTTGGCGTGACCGTCCATGAACGTCCAGTTGCTAACGCCGTTGTGGCTGGTGAACCAGCCCTTGTTGCCGTCGAACCAGATACGCCAGCCATCCACCACCCATGTGCCCAGATCGTGGAAGTACTCGCGCGACTCCAGCACCTGAATAAGCGTGGCAGGGCGGGGAATGGAAGACATCTTCACGGGGTTGGGCAACCAGCCGCTTACGATCCAGCCGTTCCACCAGCCCACCGTGCCGCGGTGAGCCCAGCTGTTCGCGCCGGCGTACGAACGGCGCCAGCCGTGGTAATGCTCCAGCGTGGTCTCATCTGGTGCGGGCAGCGGGCGCACTCCGTCGTGCAAACCGCTATTTGCGTCGTCGCCCCAGCGCGAGCACTGCCAGTTCCAGATAGGCTCATTTGGTCGCTCATAGGAAGGACACAGGGAGATGCCGGTGTTCTTCACATAGGGCTGTATCGCCCAGCGCCATGAGTAGCAGGAGGTTCTGCCATTGGGGGCGATGGCGGGCATCCAGCCGGGATAGGGTAGACAGTCGTCGTAATCCTGATTGTACTGCAGGATTCCGAGCGCAATCTGCTTCATGTTGGACAGGCAGGAAGTTTTGTTCGCCTGCTCGCGAGCCCGCTCAAAGACAGGGAACAGGATAGCTGCCAGTATCGCGATAATCGCAATCACGACCAGCAGCTCAATGAGAGTGAAAGCATCTCTTCGTTTCACTTCAGCACCCTCCTTCTGTTGTGTTTTCGGCTAGCGTCCGGGCATTGGAGGAGCACCGGTGACGGGCGCCCCGCCGCTGCCGCCAGTAAGCTGCGCCTGCAGTCCGGGCGGTAGTGGATAGCCCTGTTTCATGGCGCGTTCCAGCACGGCGCGATCCTCGGGGGTCAGCTTACTGATGTCGCCGCGTGCCTTCTGGATGACGGCGTTCACCTCCTGCCCTATATCGCTGACCTCTGTGGATCTGCCGCCGCTCCACGCTCGCCACAGGAAGAAGCCGGCGATCAGCACGGCAATGACCACAACCGCTATCGCCAGGACCGGCGAGACCTCCTTCTTCATCGTGACACCTCCCAAGTAGTCTGGTCTATCGCGGTGTGGCGGGGGCGCCGTACGGTACGGGTGCTCCGTAGTTAGCAGGGGGCGTCCAGCTGGGCTTTTTGGGTGCCATGAAGCGCTGGTAGCTGAAGAACGCCAGAGCCACCGCCACGACGACCGCGATAACGGCTATGGCAATCTTTGCTGGGTTTGTGGTGTTTTGCATCACGATACCCTCACGCTCGTCCTAGGTTTGGCGCCGCCAGTCCCACTTCTGCACGTTGTAATACAGCCACATCTGGTCATCGCGGAACCATCTGGCGTGCCCGTCGCAGAAGACGTAATTGCGCCCACCCGAATGCTGTGGCTGCCAGTCGGGCCAGCAACGAGGACAGGTGTAGTTCGGGTCGAACTGCGAGGTCCAGTCCGGGTAACCGTTCCACCCCTGCATCTCGATCGCCCAGTTGGACTTGCCGCTATCCCAGAAGAGAACGGTCTCCGCGGGGCGCGGGATATAAGACCGCTTGGCGGCAGGTCCTCTGTACTCTCCCGAGTCGGCAATCCAGTTGCTGTAGACGTAGCTCACAGCATCGGTGGAGGTAGCCGGTCGCCACGCGGTAGCATATCCCGAAGGACATCCGAAGATGCCCACGTTCTTGATGTAGGGTAACAGGAGCGTGCCCCAGTTGGGAGAGAACTCGTTCGGGCGCTGTGTGGGACCGGTGTACCAGCCATACGGCTCACCGTTGGGCTTGCGAAGGTCCTCCCTGCAGGGCCACACCGACCAGCCGTCACAGTAGGACGGCTCGTTGGGATGACCGCGATACAGCTCCATGTACTGGTTATCGTAGTCCTGGCAGTACATGGTCGCTGCCAGCCCCAGCTGCCTGGTGTTGGAGAGGCAGCTGGCTTGTCGGGCTTTGGCACGTGCCTGCGCAAAAACAGGGAAAAGGATCGCTGCCAGTATCGCGATGATCGCGATCACGACGAGCAACTCAATCAGAGTGAAAGCAAAGGTGTTTCGTCTCATTTCTAGCACCCTCCCTCTAGAGTTGATGCAATGTGACCGCTACTGAACACACTGGCACCTCAGCTCACTTTTTGCCTTCACATCACCTCCTTGTTGATTCTTTTCGTGCGGTATTCGATATCTTCCTTTGACAAACTGGCACGGCAAAGCAAAAATGGTGTTGCACCTCTGGTCTCTTCCGCCTTCATCATAGCACAGTATCCAGAAAAACACAATGAGCAAACACTCAGTACATGAACGGGTATTTACGAGGATCTACCCAAAAACAACTACCCCAACAGGCAACCTGTCGGGGTAGTCGTCGGAGGTGCGACAGAGAGTGCTGTCACACGTATTCGGACGGTCCCGGTTGCGCAATCAGCACAAGCATGGTATAGAAAACCATCGCGCCTACGAGGTAGATGGCAAACACCACATAGGTGGGAAGTTTGGGCACACTGATGGGCACAATCTCCACCGTCATGTTATCCTTGGAGACGGACGGGCTGGGCGGAACCGGCAGGTTGCCAGCATCCTGCGACGCCGGGTCTACTATGGTAGCAACCGACGCCGGAGGAGCCGATACCGCGTTGTCGCTGGGCGACGCCCATGTGTTCACAAAGGCAACCAGCGGGTGATGGGAAAGAACGTTTTCAATCACGATCGCGTGCGCTGGCGCCCCCAGCATCAGTGCGCCCAGAACGACGAGTACGCCGATACGCGCCAACTGCTTTTTCATAAAGGCACCCCCTGTCCCCGGCTTCTTGATGGTAGTCTCACAAGGCATGTAACTGACAATGATATAATACCTCAGGTGCGAAAATAACGCAAGAGCGAAACGAGTTCTTTCCCTTCGCTTTGGGGCGAAAGTGGGGGCGGGGCTTGCCCACCCCCAATCAAGAGCTACCGCTGGCGTCGGCGCAAGCCTGCTAGCGCAAGCACGCCGCCTGCCAGAGCCACAATGCTGGCGGGTTCGGGCACCACATGGATCGAGAAGTTATCGATCCATACCACATCCGCACCCGTGCCGGTTGCAGCATCATGTGAAAGGACGATGCCCCAACCGGTAAGGGAGGTGATACCAGAGATGGGGATACCGTTGTCCACCAGCACACCATTGTAGTACGAATACGCCTTGTTCTGGCTGAAGTCCCAGACCATCGTCAGGTTGACGAAGCGGTCGAAGATGGTCGGGGTGGAGGTGGCACCGGGGTTCCAGCCAAATGGGTGAGTGGCATTGGAAAGGTCCCACTGTAAGCCGTAGGTCGGCTCGCCACTGTCAAACCAGTACCACCACAGGTTCTGCTTCTGTGTTGGTCCGATGCGATAGATGTCGAACCTGACAATGACGATGGGCCACCCAGCAGCCAGTGGGTCGGCAATGGGACGCGCCATCAGCGAGTAGTCGCCCTGAGCGTCTCCGACCTCCAATCGCACCGCCTGTCCCCCAATGACCGGCTCTGGCGAGATGACTACACGCGCCTGATCGCCGGAGGGTCCACCACCTTCTCCCAGCCAGCCGTCCTGCCCGTTCAGTACGCCGGGACGGAACGTGGGCGCCTCGAACCCATTCGAGTCGTACCATACCAGCTGGGCACGCGCCGCGCCAGATGCCAACCCGAGGGCTACCGCCACGAGAAGAAACACCGTTCGTATTCTCATTATTCTGCCCTCCTTTCGGGTCATTACACGGAGTACACTCTAAGTATAAGTGCCAGTGCCAAAATGTGCAACAGGTATTTATGCGGGGTTTCGGGGTGCTGGCGCCCTCGGAGGGATTCGAACCCCCGACCTTCTCCTTAGGACGGAGCCGCTCTGTCCCCTGAGCTACGAGGGCGCCGTGGGGTTCCTGCTACTCATGATACTGCACTCCAGAGGCGAAGTCAAGTACTGGAGGGCGAGGACCCCTGCCGAGCCGCTCCGTGTCATTGCGAGGAGCGCAGCGAC
>CAKZNX010000338.1 GCA_937132045.1 uncultured bacterium | reverse complement strand
TGCGACTGCCTGCTACGGTCAAGAACCTGACCCCTCAGCCAGTACAGGTCACGCTGAGGGTGACTGCCAGGATTGCCAGCGTGCAGGGTCAGCCGGTTACAGTGCAGCTCGGTCCGGCGGAAAGCGAGCGCATCGAACTGCCTGTGGAGGTGAAGCCCTTTGCTGACTGGGGCGTCAAGACCGTTGTCATCGAGGCGACGTGGCGCGATGAACGCCAGCAACGGCAGACAGCGTATTTCCTGCGCCCCCTGAGCGTTGGTCGCAACGCAGACGTGCGACTGCAGAGTAAGGCGGTGAGCTCGTATGCCCCTCACATCACGGTAACCAATACACCCAGCACCGCACACGGCGAGATGCGATGGTGGCACCCGGCGCTGGACGTGCCCGGCGAACCGGCGCGAGGTGTGGAGCTGTCGTACGGCAACGCGCGCATTCCCATCGGCGACCTGCGCGAGGGTGAGCAGAAAACATTGAGCCTGCCGATACCCTTCACGCCGCAGATACAAACCCGACAGGTGGACGTGACCCTCCGCTGGCGCGACAGCGCCGGCACGCACGAGAGGACGGTGCCCATCCGTGAAACCTTCGCGCCGAAGCGACTCCCCCGAGCGCGCGCCAATCAGGTAGCCTCCGTGCTCGTCAGTCCTGCAGATGATGCACGCGGCGTGCCGCTATCCCTGCCTGTGCCGAGCCAGTTGCGCGCGGGGCGCTGGCAGGTGCACCTCCCGAACGGTACACCCGTTCCTGCGCACATCGCCGACGGCAGGCTGTATCTGGTGCTACCTCCCCGCGTACCCTCCTGGCGCGTGGACATCGGTACACCGGGCGATGAACGGGTGCTGGTGCGCGGAATGGCGCAGCGCGAGACGTGGACTGGTGGGCGAACCATTCGCTGGATACCCGGCGAGGGACGCGAGACGGTTCTGCTTCTACCAGCAGGCGACGATCGCGCCCGGCGATTGCTTCTGCACGGTCAGGTCAATTGGCGGAACCGAATGACTGTCATAGTAGACGGTAAAAGGCTGGGCGATTACGAACTTCGTCCCGGCTGGGAGACGCTCGCGGTAGACCTGCCGTCCCTTGCATCGCGGACGCCCACCGCGGTTCACCTGCTCTTTGCTGAGGGACACCGCCCGGCAGACCATGGCGCCGGCGATGACCGGCGGGTATGCAACCTTGCGCTGGACTGGGTGGCGCTGGAGACGAAGCCAGACAGCGGTGCGCTGATGCTAAGTGTTGTGCCCGGGCGCGGAGACTCTACCCAGACCATGAGGATCGAGCCTCGCGGTGGAGTAACCCGGGTGGACAACGGTGTGCTGGAGCTGGAGTGGCGCGAGGACGCGGGCGGCACTCTGACCCGGTTGCGGTCGAAGCGAACTGGACGTGACTACGCTGCCAGAAGCTGCGGAGCAGGTATCGGTACCTTCGCGCGCGTGGACCCCACCCAGCCCGCACGGGACACGGCACAGTTCGTGCTGGACAACCTGCGATGGCAGCGCGACTACCGGGCTGCTGTGCGCGTCGCGGAACGCAATCCGGTGTGGACGACGGTCGAAGTGACAGCCATCGGACGCGACCTGCCTGTTCGCTTCATCCAGCGCTATCGGGTCTATCAGGGTGTCCCGCTGATCGAGCTGACGGCACTTGTCCAGCCTCTCTCGGCAGAACACGACGAGCTGGTGGCGCTGGAGGCGCGCTTTGCGGCACAATGGTGGACGAAGACCTTCCCCAACTTTGTCGGCGTCGGTGATAATCCGCCGGAGGTGTACGGGCAGACGGTACACTACGGCTGGCGTCAGGGCGACTGGGTGCCGCCCGTTCTCACGCTGTTTAACCCATCCGATCTCTCCGAGAGCCTTTCGCTCATCCTCTTCGAGAACGAAGGATGCAACCACGTTCGTCAGGGCTTCTGGGGCGAGGCTCGCGGTAAAGCCGCCACGGAACGGCGTTTCGCCACCATCGAGCTGGTTGCTAAGCCGGTGTTGCCATGTCGTCTGCGCCTGTGGTTGTGTCTGCATGAGGGGCATCACGCACACGCCCGGCGAATCCGCGAAGCGCAGGTCGCGCTCAGCGTGGTGGAAGTAACCGGTGCAGCGAGCCGTCGTGTCTAAGCCTGCCGTGTGACACGAAAGTTCGACCGGT
>CAKZNX010000337.1 GCA_937132045.1 uncultured bacterium | reverse complement strand
CAGGGTTTCAAACAGCTGAGTCTCACCGCCCCCCAGCATCTCCAGCGCTCGCTGGTGGGTGGTCATCAACACCCTTCGGCGGGTTGGCACCTTCTGCCCCTTCCATCCGAAGGCAAACAACCAGCGGCTGTTGCTTTCGGGGTCTATCAGGTGCGCAGTCGCATCGAAAGCCTGCTCTACCTCCTGACGCCATGCCTGCACGTCCTCGGGTAGATGGGGGACTCCGATGAAGAAGCTCCCCCCATGGCACAGTCGCGAGACCGCCTCTTTCCAGCCGCTGCCGAATGCGACCAGCGCGTCAGCCTGCTCGTTTTCCCCGGTAACACGCCACCCATCGCACGCGGCTTGTTCTGACACACCAACGCACGCAATCGTGCCCTCATTGCGGCGTTGGAGCCTGCGCCATAGCCTGCTCCACCATGCGGGGGGATTCAAGTTTGCTTCCTGCACCGAGGAGAGCGCCAGTATTCGTGACAGGTTTTTCTGCGCCACTTGCACCCTGCCTGCAGCCACATCTGCCGCAAACCGGAAGAACTCTTCCGCGCTGGCAGGCAGAAAATCGGCGTCCCTCACACCGTGACGCAGACGCAGCTCCATGTAGCGCATCTGGTCTGCCATGGCGCTCATTGCTGCAGCGACAGACAGCAGGAACCCATGTGCCCCGTCATTGTAACCCTGCGTCTCATCGTAATAATAGCGAAAAGCGATTCCCATTGCGGCAGCGACCGTCTGCCAGGAACAGGGCAGGTCTTCTGAGAACATCGCGTGTGCTGTACTCTCGGAGTAAAGCAGCATCTTGCGCAGATAGTGGTCCAAAGAACGTGTCCTGTAGTGCTCGATCGCACAATC
Source organism: uncultured bacterium (assembly GCA_937132045.1). GTDB lineage: Bacteria > Armatimonadota > HRBIN16 > HRBIN16 > HRBIN16 > HRBIN16. The sequence continues at coordinate 5,144 of CAKZNX010000337.1, read as the reverse complement.
CGGGTTATCGTCAGGGAAGAGAGCAGTGCGCCCCCACACCTGTACCCCTTCGTGAGCTGCAGCATTCCATCGAAACCTGCCCCGCCGCAGAAGCATCGGCGCCTTATAGCCGGGATACCATCGCCCCGCATTGCGTATCCATTCGCCGAGGAAATAGTTCTTGTAGGTCAGGCACACAGCGGAAACATCGTCGCCCAACTGGGGAAGCATGTGCCTTAATGCATCCACCAGCGCCGACGGCACTCGTTCGTCGGCGTCGATGTAGAGTATCCACTCGCCTTGCGCGTGCTGGGCACTCACGTTGCGCGCGCCATCGAAGTCGCGAATGAGCGGATGGTTGAACACCTTGTCGGTATAGCGGCGGGCAATCTCCACCGTGCGGTCGGTGCTCTCCATATCCATCACAATAATCTCGCCCGCCCAATCCTTGACCCTGTCGAGGCACTCAGCGATGTTGTGCTCCTCGTTGCGGGTGTGCACAATCACGCTGATGGGTAGCCGGCTGGACTGTTCGCTCGCTGTCGGTGTTTCCCAAACCGTTGGCTGCGGAAGCGCAATCGGGCGAGACTGTCCAGCATAATCGTGACACACCGCGACAAGTATCTCGTGGGCGTCATCCGGTTCGGGGACGATCTCGAACTCCATGGCAGTGTGTGGCAACCGCCGCGAGCGTACCTGTCCCAGCACCTGCACATGGTTGTAGCGGCTCTCAAGCAGGCGACGGAACTCATCCAGCGTCATCAGCGATACATGCCTTGGATCCGGATACTGAATGTAAACGTGTTTATTCGGTGTGGAGAGGATGAGCATCCCTTCCGGCTTGGTGACCCGAGCGATCTCGGCGAAGAAAGCCTCTATGTGCTCCACAGGGATGTGCTCGATCACCTCGAAGGTCACCACTGCATCGAAGGAGCCATCCTCAAACGGCAGCCCCTGCGTGGTGGATATGGGAGCGACGCGAACTCGCTGGATACGGTCATCAGGGTAGGTCATCTCACCGTAGTGCAGCGCATACTCATCCACGTCAACGGCGACAACCTGCTGTGCGCGTTTCGCCAGTAATTTGGCGCCGTAGCCCACGCCACAACCGACATCGAGCACGTGCATCCCCCGCACCCGTTCTGCCGCAAAAAGGTATCGTTTAGCGCTGTGGATGTACAGCTCGTTCCATGCAAAGCCCGGTGCTACACGATTTTCCCCACCACCGGCAAGTGATGGTACATCTGCCGGCGTCGGGAAATCGGCATGAAAGATCATGTTCTGTACTAAATCTGCCCGGGATTGAAGCGCAGATAGCGCGTCACTGACCGCCTGCGCGATCAGGTGGTTCCAGTCGGGTGAAAGCTGGCTGAACAACGTGGGCAGGTTCAGGTGGAGAGAACCATCACGGATATCCAACGTGACAAACTGCCATACCATGCGGCGCTTCAGCTGGCGGTGATACAGGAAGATATCTGCTGTGAACAGGGATTGCCGATCGCGCTCGAAGCGGATCCTCTGGACAACAACGTCCGCGACGCCCGCCGCCACGAAGCGCTCCACGTCTTGCGGTGTGTAGGGAATGAAGATATCCCATTGCGTTTGTGACATGATCCTCCTCCCCGCCGAACCCTTTGCCCACGCTGATGGATGGCTAAGCTGCGGCACTGGTCGAGGCGGCATCGCGGTAGCTCTGCGTCAGCACGCGCCGTGCCCCGGCAATGCTGTACATCTCCTGCTTCAGCAGCCGTTTAATCTCCAGAATCAGCGTCACGTCTTCGGACGTGTAACGCCGCTGTTTGCCGTCGGTGCGTATGGGTCTAAGGAATTCGCTGAACTCCTTCTCCCAGTAGCGCAGGGTGTGTACCTCCACCCCGGTTAGCGCGCTGACCGCGCCTATCGACATTGACCCTCCGTTGTACAATGACGACCGTCGCATCCTTCTCCTCCATGAGAATGACGTGTCGCCCGCAATCCTGCGAGGCGGTTCCACGCTGATTATCGGCAGGTTCATCCACAATCTGCAGTGCTCTGTGAAGTTTTGACGAAGCTCGTACAGCGTGTTATAATGTGCAGGTAAGCCGTGCAAGGTTAAAGGAGGACAGTCAGCGTGCGACGAGTGGTAGCTCTTGCTTCAGTCTGGATACTGCTATTCAGCCTGTCTCTTGCTCAAAACCAGCAACCTGCACCTCCGCCCGGTTCACCGGCGCAACTGCTGCAAACGAGTCAGAACGTTACGCCAAATGAGCAACAGGATAACACCGCCAAAGCGATGTCCACCGAAGCGCGCCCGCGCATCAGCAAGTCGCTGGAGCGGTTCGGTTACAGTTACTTCAGGCAGGCGCGCGAGGCAATCGCGCTGCGGCGACTTTATTTCCAGATGTTGCTGCAGGGTAGCCTGCAATCCAGCCAGCTGCCCGTCGCCCTGCCGCCGGACCTTCCCGTATCAGAAGGCGAAGGTCAGGCGAACACGGTTCAGCCGGTCACGCCTCCAGCCGATAAGTCTACTAAACCGGCACCGCAGCCAGCACAACGTGCACCCGCAACTACCGCGCAACCAGCGGTGCCTGCTGGTTCCTCAGTTGCTCAACAGCAGGGGGTGTTACAGGTGCCTACTCCCTATATGATCGCGCCATTCCAGCAGCCGGGTACGCCCAGCACTCCCTTTGTGTTGCCGTCGGCTGATGCGCTGAAAAACTTCGTGGGACCCGATGCGATGCTCTGGATGAACGTGTTCACCCCCGTCCCCGAACGGTATCAGCTGGGACCGGGCGACGTGCTGACACTGCGTTACTGGAGCGAGACACTGGAGCCGCGCGAAGTAACCCTTCGTCTTGACCAGCAGGGCGCACTGAACCTCCCGATGGGCGGCAAGATCGTCGCACGAGGACAGACCCTTACCCAGCTCGAGGAGACAGTGCGCAAGTCGCTGTCTCGAGTTATCCGCAACGTCCAGGTCACGCTAACTCTGCGCGAGCTGCGTACGATGACCATCGTCATTGCAGGAGAAGCCTATGCACCCGGCAGCTACCAGATGCCTGCCGTTGCCACTCTGTTCAATGCGCTGTATGCCTGCGGAGGTCCGTCGGATTACGGCTCTCTGCGTCGTATTCAGCTGAAGCGTGCAGACGGGTCGGTACACACGTTCGATTTTTACCGGTTCCTTCTGTACGGGGACGGTAGCCAGGACGTCCCCCTTCAGCCCGGAGACGTCATCTTTATTCCACCAGTGGAGGTGAGCATCAGCGTTGCAGGAGAAGTGCACCGCCCGGCAATCTATGAGTTGTTACCTGAGGAGCGACTGCGAGACGCCATCGGCTACGCGGGAGGAGTGAAGCCGTCCGGCGTAGCACAGCGGGTAGCGGTCACCTCGGTGCGCCCGGGCGAGGCTCGCCAGCTCATCGACGCGAACCTTCTGGACTCCGGCACAGAGAACAATCCGCCGCTGTACGATGGCGACATCGTAGAGGTATACAGCATTCGCCCTGTGTTCGCCAACATCGTGACCATAGAAGGCGCAGTGGATCAGCCCGGCAACTATGCGCTGACGCCGGGCATGACGGTAGCCGACCTCGTCGAGCGGGCACGTGGTCTACTGGAAGACGCCTACATCGAGCGCGCCGACCTGTTCCGCACCAACCCGGATAACACACAGGCGTTGATCCCCATACCGTTGACGCAGGCGCTGCAGCGCGACCCGCTGGCGAATGTGTCACTTCAGCGGCGCGACCGGCTGGTGGTGTATGCAATCAAAGATGTGGAGTGGATGGGCGACCGGCGCGTGCAGATAAAGGGTGCGCTGCAAAAGCCGGGCACCTTCTACCGCGCCGACAACATGCGTGTACAGGACCTGCTCCTGCAGGCTGGGGGCGTATTGCCCAACGCTTTCGTGGAGCGCGCCTTCCTGCAACGGGTTAATCCGGACGGCAGCTATGGTCCTCTGCTGGCGATTGACCTGCGCAAGGCGATGCTGAACGACGCTGAGCATAACGTGATGCTGCAGGACCGTGACATGCTCATGGTGTACACTCGCGAGCAGGCACAATTCACGCCGGAAAACGTGGTGCGCGTTGACGGAGCCGTGCAATCGCCAGGCACCTACCCTCGCGCCGAAAACATGCGCCTCGCAGACCTGATACGCCTAGCTGGAGGACCGCTCCCGGAAGCTGCCGAGCGCGTGCAGATAGCCAAAGCCCGCAAGCCGGTAGGCACACCTCCGGTGGAGGTGTACCTCACTGCAGCTTTGCAGGGTTCTGAGACGAATAACCCTCTGCTGGAAGATGGAGATGTGGTGACGGTTCGCGCACGCGGCGATTTCCGTCTGAAGCCGCTGACCGTGTACATCCGCGGCGCAGTCAAAGAGCCCGGTCCGTATACCCTGCAAGCCCCCACCGAGCGGCTGAGCGACATCGTGAAGCGTGCCGGAGGGCTTCTCGAGACCGCCTATCCGCAGGCTGCGCGCTTACTTCGCCAGCCAGATCAGGTTGTCAGTGAACTGCAGCGTACGCTGACCGGACGCATCCTGCAGGTGCTGAAGATTGTGAATGAAGAAGAGTATCGCCGGGCGCTGGCGCGATCGGACGTCGAGCGCGTCCGCTTTGCGGCGGGGCTCGCGCAACCGCCCATCCCCACAAGCGCGTCGGCGTTACTGGGGCAGGCAGGTGCACCCGCCTCCGCCCCCAGCGTGGAAAAAGTCGCAGAAGCCGCCAGCCTGCTTTCGCGCGACCTGGTGTCGCCCGCGCGTCCCCTGAAAAACGAGGACATCCTGCCTGCCGGCAACGTGCGCATCAACATGGTAGCAGCACTGAGACAACCGGGCAGTGAAGCAGACCCAGAGGTGCGTGACGGGGACATCATCTTTGTGCCGGAGAGGCCAACAACAGTGGTGGTGGCTGGGGCTGTGGTAGTGCCTTCGGCGGTGTTGCACATGCCGGGTAAAAACCTTACCTACTACATTGAGAATGCTGGTGGCTACACGACCGACGCAGCCCGTGACAGGGTGCTGGTCATCCGCGCCACAGGCGAGGTGGTGCCGGGTGGCAAAGCACGCACTCTGGAGCTGGGCGACATCATCTTCGTGCCGACCAAGGTCATGGCGGAGCGACTGCGTGATCGTCAGGCGGAGCTCGATGCGGCGATTCGCTCTATCACCACCGGCGCCATTA
>CAKZNX010000336.1 GCA_937132045.1 uncultured bacterium | reverse complement strand
GCTCAGCGTGGTGGAAGTAACCGGTGCAGCGAGCCGTCGTGTCTAAGCCTGCCGTGTGACACGAAAGTTCGACCGGTTTTTTGCCTGTTGTGCTCGAAACCTCTTGACTCTTTTGCACCGCCGTGCTACAATGAAGTTTGGTTGAACGTCAAACCTCTATCGTGTCCGAAGAGATTGAACGTTAGACTAGCAACGAAAAATGTCTGGCATGACGCCAACGATCAAGGATGTTGCCGAACGGGCGGGCGTATCGATTACAACGGTCACCAACGTCCTGCACGGTCGCGGAGGACGCTTCTCTGAGGGGACGCGAGAGCGCGTTCTGAAAGCGGTGGAGGAGCTGGGCTACCGCCCCAATACGATTGCACGCAGTCTGGTACGACGGCGCAGCAATACGGTCGGAGTGGTGGTGGAACACTTCCGCGGCGCTCTGCTGGGGAACCCCTACTTCTCGACCCTTCTGGACGGAATCCTCGCCGAGGCGGTGAAAGCCGGTTATCAGCTGAAGATTATTGCGCTCGAGCGCCCTGACCTGGTGCATGTGCGCCAGAGCACGGAGGATGGTTCCATCGATGGCGCGATCCTCGCTGCGCCCTTGTACCAGAGCCCCCTACTGCGATGGGTGGAGCACTGTCGTCTTCCGCACGTGGTGGCGGGAAGCAGCCCGCCCGCCCTGCAATCCGCCTGTGTGGACGTGGACGACGAAGGCTCGGTGTACGCGGCGGTGAAGTGGCTGATCGAGTTGGGACATCGCCGTATCGCGTTTCTCGGCGGACCAACCGACTACTGGAGCGCTACCCAGCGCGAGCGAGGCTATCTGCGGGCGTTGTTCGAAGCCGGCATCACGCCAACCTCGCACTGGATCCGCCGCGGCAACTACAGCACCCTTTCTGGGCGGCTGGCGATGGAAATGCTTCTGCAGGTGCGCCCAGCGTTCTCTTCTGTGGTCAGCTGCAACGACTGGATGGCTCTGGGCGCGCTGGAAGCGATGAGGCGCAAAGGCGTTCTGGTGCCAAACGATATCTCCATCCTGGGCTTTGACGACGTGGAAGCCGCTGCTGTTGCCTCGCCCCCACTGACGACCATCCGCCAGCCGGTGCGGGAAATCGGTATGACCGCCGCTCGGTTGCTCATCCAGCAGATCGAGCAGGATACGCCATCGGTGGAACACGTCATCTTCCCCGGCGAGCTGATCCAGCGCGACAGCGTCGTGCCCTATTCTCTTGAACCAGAGGAAGGCTCAAAACCACGACCACATCTGCGACGACGGCGCAGACGTTGCTGAAACACGAGGAGGTGACACGTTATGAGTCTCAAAAAAGAAGTATCTCCCGCCACTGCCATTGCAGTCATCGTGGTTGTCGTACTGATCGCCGGCTTCTTCCTGTACAGGGCGTTCGTCGGCAATCGCCCCAGCACCACCCCGTCCCAGATGGGGCTGAAGGTGAACGAGTTAGTCAACCGAACCGGCGGCGATGCGCGCCTGCTGACGCCAGAAGAGCGCCAGCTGGTCGCCGAGGCAATTCAAAGACGCGTCATACCACCCGGCATTTTCAGGAACCTGGAGATGCCACAGCCTCATCCCAATCCTTGAAGGAGGTATGTCCCATGCATCGCAACAGAGCGTTCACGCTCATCGAATTGCTCGTCGTGATCGCGATTATCGCGATACTGGCGGCGATTCTGTTTCCCGTCTTCTCCCGTGCCCGGGAAATGGCGCGAAAGACGTCGTGCCTCTCGAACATCAAGCAGCTCTCCCTGGCGATACTGCAGTACACGCAGGATTATGACGAGACACTGCCCTATCCCGGCTGGTCTCCAATCGAAACCCCCGCAGGTCTCTCGTGCCACGGGTGGCGATATGCCGTGCAACCGTACATCAAGAACACCGGCATCTACCTGTGCATGAGCTACGAGCAACCCGCAGAGCCTATCTGGAACTGGTCGTGTTACCACGGCACCGAGGGTGTGTATCCTCCCGGGCTGATGAGCCGCCTCGGTGAAACGGGATACACGATGGAGATGAACATCGGCATCAAGCGGTCGTACGGCGGTGCAGCAAACTGGGCGCAGAAGAACGAGGTTGGCCAGCGTTTGGGCTGGATCGTCAACCCGCTGCTACCCAACTCGGTGCGAATGGCATCCATTCCACGTCCCGCCAGCGTGATACAGGTGCTGGAATCGCGTGAGTACTGGAACGACCACGGTCCGTGGGTGCTCAACGGGGACTGGTTCCGCGCCTGGTTTGACTCGAACAAGGGCGTGGTGACATCCCATAACGGCGTGAGTAACTGGAGCTTCCACGACGGTCACGTGAAGGCGATCAAGCTCTGCGCCACGATGGGCGCCCTGAACTGGACGAACGAGCAGGGACCCACCGACGACTACCTGTGGGACTGGCAACCCGCCCAGCGGGTGGAGTGGCTGCGCGACTGGCGTGACCGCTGCCTCACCATACCGGAGTATCGGTAAATCGCATGGAGCCTGGCGCCAACTTGCTAGGCTCCTGCCCCTCCCGTACTTTTTTTTTCGAAGCCGCCCGCAAACGCTTGACACACTGGGAGGAACCTGCTACAATGTATATCGATACACGTAGAACGATATACGTATGAGTCCGATGGCACAGCGCATACGTCTGAAAGACATAGCTCAGGAACTGAATGTCTCCACGAGTCTGGTGTCCGCCGTGCTGAACGGCAAGAGCGGTCCCTGGGTGTCGGAGCAAACCCGCCAGCGCATCATCAACGCTGCCCAGCGCCTGGGTTACCGTCCCCAGGCTGCCGCACGTACCCTGCGCTCTGGCAGGACTCACACGGTCGCACTGATCTACTGGCAGAACGAATATGTGCGTCTGGAAGCTATCGCTCAGACGCTGGCAGCAGCCGGCTATCACCTGATGGTTTACGTCGTGTCATCTTCCTGTGACTTCGAGGAGCTTTTGCAGCAAATTGTGTATTCGCGAAGCGCAGATGCCATCGTCCTCTGGGGCAGTGAGCGCCGCATGGAACCCTACGGCGAGTACCTCGAACGACAGGGAGTGACGTTCGTCGTAAAAGGGCGGCACGATGCCTGCCATCCACACTGGTATCAGGTAGACTTTGACCACGAAGGAATGATGCGCGCTTCGGTCAACCAGCTGTGGAATGCCGGTCACCGCCGGATTGCCTATTTGGGCTACCCGCTGGAAGAGACCTACCGGTTCCACCTGCTCGAGGGCTTTCGGTCTGCATGCACGATGCTGGCAGGCAACCCGCCCTCAGACGAGCTCATTGCATGCAGGGTGAATAGCGTCGAGGACGCGGAGAAGGTCGTGGTGGAATGGCTTTCCCTTCCGCAGGAGCGACGCCCCTCGGCGGCGGTGGTGACGGCAGATAACGAGGGCTGGTACGGCTTGGAACGCGCGCTAGCAGGTCGGGGCATCGTGCTCGGAGACCAGCCGGGAGAGTTTGCCGCCAGCGGACAGTGCCAGCCCGCGCTGCGGCTTGCCTTCGGTTCGGCGCTGGCGCACGTAAATATCGACCTCAATAATCTGGGGGCTACCCTCGCAACAGACCTCTTGCTGCCGCTTATGCAGGGCACAGAGCCGTGTTCCCGTATCATCCGTCTGCTTCCTCAGATGGAACCAGTGCCGACGCAGGCTCTGCGTCACCTGCTCGTTCACGATAACCCTACAACATTTTGAGGAGGTTCGTTACGATGAGACGCGCTTTCACACTGATCGAATTACTGGTGGTCATCGCGATTATCGCGATACTCGCCGCCATTCTGTTCCCGGTATTCTCGCAGGCACGCGAGAAGGCACGCGCCATCACCTGCCTGAGCAACCTCAAACAGATCGGGCTGGGCGTCGCCATGTACATGCAGGATTACGACAACTACTACCCGCCCTCGGCTTACGGTGGCGGAAGTACCGGCGTGCCGCACCAGGCGTGGTATAGCCTCATCTGGCCCTACGTCAAGGCTGGCGACCGCTGGCGCGAGACCTTCAACGGACAGCCGGTAGAGTACAGCTGGGGCACGCACGGTCTGTACGCATGTCCTTCGTTCCCTGACCGCGACCAGAGCGGCAAGTACGGATGCCATTACGACCTGTTCGCAGACTTCTGGGGCTATCCCACCGACCGCGCTGATGCCAGGCACAGGGTGAGCCACGAAAGCGTGCTGGATACCCCTGCCGAGAAGGTCATCATCGCCGAGAAGGGCGTCAATGACGCCTACTGGGGCTGGGTCTTCTTCGGCACGTGGGAGTGGGACTGGGTCGAGTGGATCGGTCGCCCGCCACAGCGCGACGGTGCGGAGATCGCTCTGCGGCGAGACTGTGACCTGGCTAACGACGGCGACGGGGAAGCCACGTGGGCAGGTTGTGGCATGATGCCCCGTTACCGCCACACCGGCACGTGCAATGTCATCTTCGCCGACGGCCACGCCAAGGCGATGGGACGTGGGCAGCTCCTCTGGTATAGGAACATCTATGTGCCGGTTGGATTGCCCGCGCAGTGGGTTTCCGAAGGCTGGTATCCCTACTGATAGCCTGCGGAGCTGATGTCGCCCGAGGCTCCTGCTGCGAGTCTCGGGCTTTTGCTGCCTTTGTGGTAACGGCTCCG
>CAKZNX010000335.1 GCA_937132045.1 uncultured bacterium | reverse complement strand
TTGCGAAGCGCATTGAAAACCTTCTGGCATCCGATTACCCTGAGGACAAGCTCGAAATCGTGGTCGCATGTGATGGGTGCAGCGACCGAACTGTGCCGATGGCTCAAAGCTATCGGGATGTAAAGGTGCTTGACCTGCCGCGCCGCGGCAAAGCCTCGGCAATAAACGAAGGGGTATGTCATGCCAGCGGGGAGGTGATCGTCTTCGCGGATGCTCGCCAACGCTTCGCGCCAGATGCGATTCGACGCCTCGTGAGCATACTAGTCTGTTCTGGCGCGGGGGCGGTGGGAGGCGAGCTGGTGCTGATCGACCGGGAGGGTGCGCCGCGCGCGATGGGCGCCTACTGGGCGTACGAGAAGCTCCTTCGTCGGCTGGAAGCGTATGTGGACTCGCCACTGCAGTGCAGCGGGGCAATCTACGCCATTCGTCGTGAGCATTTTGTGCCGATGCCCGAGGGACTGGTTCTGGACGATATGTGGGTTCCGCTCCACGTAATGCGTCGGGGGTATCTTATCCTGTTTGACCCACTCGCAAAGGCTTTCGACACCGTCACCGACACATACGACCGCGAGTTCCGGCGCAAGGTGCGCACACTGGCAGGCAACTACCAGCTGATGTTCGCCGCGCCGTGGTTACTGGTGCCGTGGCGCAACCGGCTGTGGTGGCAGTTTGTGTCGCACAAGGTGTGTCGGTTGCTGGTGCCGTATGTGCTGGTCGCCATCTATGCCGCGTCGTGGGCGCTGTTTCATCAGCCTTATGGGGCTGCGCTCGTGGTGGCGCAGAGCGCGTACTACCTGCTGGGGGCGGTGTCGTGGTTCGTGCCCTCTCTGGCGCGACGGTTCCGGGTGGCTGGGCTGGCGGGTTCCTTCCTGAGCCTGAACGCGGCGGCAGCAGTGGCGCCCGTTGCTTTTCTGATGAGCAAGGGCAGAGTGCGATGGGACCGCTCTCCTATGGTATCGCCGTCCTCCACCGAATCCGATAATCCGAGGATGAGGCTGTACTAAACCATGCTTCGCACGCTGGTCAAGGACTCCGCCATCTATGCGGTGGGCACCATCGCAAGCCGATTAGTGGGCTTCATTATGATCCCCGTCTACACACGGGTGCTGACCCCTGCGGACTACGGGGTGATTGAAGCCGTCGGACGGATTACCGAGGTCCTGGGCATCTTGCTGGCATTGGGGCTGGCGGAGTCCCTCCTTCGACATTACTACATGGCGAAGAGCGAGGACGAGCGGCGCCGACTCATTTCCACAACCTTTACGCTCAATCTCACAGTGGTGATTGTGGGAAGCCTGCTGGTGTTGCCCGTGAGTCCGCTGCTCGCGCGTCTCGTATTCGGGCACGAGCGCTACCTGCACTACGTCAATCTCGCAGTCATTGGCTTGCTGGTAGGCACCCTCATTGAATTGCCCCTGACGCTCTGGCGGGCGGAGGGCAAGGCGTGGCTGTATACCTCCATCAGCCTGGTGAAACTCGCTGGACAGCTGGCTACCAACATCATGTTGGTGGTCTGGCTGCGCTGGGGTGTGTATGGCGTCTTCCTCAGCGGGCTGGTGAATGCGGTGGCGTGGTCTGCGATACTGGGCTTTGCCGTGCGTCGTCGGTACGGTTTAGCGCTGGATTCGCAGTGGCTGAAGCCGGTGCTCACTTACGCTCTGCCCATCATCCCGATGTGGTTGGCGCAGTTCACACTTCACGCCAGCGACCGGTTTTTCCTTACTCGCTTCGTCTCTGAAGCGGAACTCGGGCTGTACGCGCTGGCGTATCGGTTCGGATTCCTGGTAAGCACTTTCAGCGGCATCGTGGAGCTGGCGTGGCGTCCGCTGTCGTTTAGTATGGCTGATACTGAGGACGCAGACAGACACCTTCGGCGCGGCACCACCTTTATTCTGCTGATGGCGGCTTGGCTAACCGTGGCTACTGCCACCTTGAGTCCCCCTGTCATCCGTTTGCTCTCCGCTCCTCCGTTTTGGGAGGCGGCGGATTACGTGCCGTGGATCGCGGTGGCTTACTGGTTCTTCGTCGCGCAGAACCCATTGAGTACCGGCGCGCGTCTGGCTAGGCGTACGGACCTGTTAGCTGGCGCGAACGTTGCGACGGCGGTGATGTGTCTGGCGCTCAGTTTCGTGTTGATACCTCGATACGGAGCGTGGGGCGCCGTCATGGTAACGGTGATCAGCATGGCGGTGCTGGCAATCCTGTCCGTCGTGGTTTCCCAGCACTGTCGGCACATCGAGTATGATGGCACAAGCATCGCCTTATGCTTCCTCCTACTCGGTTTGTCTCTGCTTCCGAGTTACGTTCGGGTCTCGAACAGCGTAGTTGACGCCTTTTTCAGAGGCAGTTACGTAGCCGTTGTTGGAGCAGGCATTACGGTATGGATATACAGACGTGTGGCGAAGCACGCAGGGGGTATCTGCGTTTTCCGGAGGCCAACATGAGAGTACTCTACCTAAAATGACCCTCCGGTTACGGCGGCTCCATGCAGATCCTGCTGGAACTCGTAGCGTATCTGGACAGCTCCATCGAGCCGATAGAGGCTTGTTCGTACGATATGCAGCAGTATCGTCCTGTGCCTGAAAGAGCACGGATAGTGCGCTTTGAGCGTCCGGGAACCCGGGGACCGCACGGATACATCCGACTGGTGACGCACCAGATGGGATGGCATCGTGTGCTGAGGCGGTTGATCCGCGAGACCAACCCCGACCTGATTCACCTGAACAACGTTTTCTTTGGCACGTTTGGGGGCGCCATCGCGGGCAGGCGCGCCGGGTTGCCGGTGGTGGCTCACGCGCGAGGGTTCGTGCATTCGCGCAAGCTAGCTCGGCGGGTCATACGTTTCACCGTGTCGCAGGCGGTTGCCCGCAACCTTATGGACAATGGGGTGCCGTCCGAGTCGGTTAAAGTCATATACGACCCCGTGGTAGCGCCTGATGGTGGTCCGGTTGCAAGAGGGGGAGACGGAATACTGCACGTTGGCATGATGGGGATGTTGCAAGAGTGGAAGGGACAGCACGTTTTCATAGAGGCATTGGGTATCCTGCGCAAACGGGGTACATCGTTCCGCGCGACGGTAGCCGGTTGCGAGCCGTTCGGAGCACGTGGTTACGAACAGAGGCTGCGCGAGATGGTATCAACGTTACAGTTGGAGGCGTTTGTTCAGTTCACCGGCTTCGTGAGCGACCAATTTCGGCTGTATCCAACCTTCGACGTGGCAGTGCATGCCTCCATAGACCATGAACCCCTGGCACGCACTGCCATTGAAGCGATGCTGAGCGGAGTAGCAACTGTGGCGACCAGCGGTGGCGGGATGCCGGAATTGGTACACGATGGTGTCACCGGTCTGCTGGTGCCGATGGATGATGCACATGCGCTGGCGGACGCCATTGAACGCTTGCTCAGAGACGACGGTCTGAGACGTCGACTGGCAGAGGCGGGACAGCATCGTGCAAGGCAGATGTTTGATCCGGTGAAGCACGCGCGGGAGGTGGAGGGGGTGTATGCTGCAGTGCTGGGTATTGGACAACGGTAAACTGGCAGTAAGATGTGGAAGAATATCTCGAGGAGAATCTTTGGGAGGTTACAGCATGATAGGAGTTCGCAAGATGTTCTATTGGATTGCTTCAGTACTGGGCAGGAGCGCGGCAGTTGCTGCATTGGTGTCTCTGACATCGTACGCGGTGTTCGCTCAGCCACCCCTAAATCGTCCGCAAGTATTCCCGTCAGCAAGGTACATGCTGGTGATACCGGGATATTGGGAGAATCCAACCGATCCAGATACTATTGCTTACTTAACGGGGCTTTACGGGTCCTCCTCTGCTCAGATCGTACGTCGTTGGGAGCTGGACCATTCCGATATTGCCTCAGGAGGCGGGGACCTTTATCGAGATCTGGATCCCAACTATATTTCTCTGGAGTATGCCCACGATCATGCTGAGCACTTCGGTATAAGGTGGAGTTTTAAGTATCTGTATGCGCTTCAGAATAATATCAATCCAGAAGATTTCTACCTGCATCTCACCGAAGACACTGTTGTTGACTTTACGCAGTATGGTGCGAGAACCACAGGGTACGGTTACGGCGATCTTTTAAATGTTGGGGCGAACTCGTATGAAGGTCACAAGATAACCATTCCTGAGTCCTACCAGGGGGGCGACGTCTTCAAATATGTATCGGGAGGAGGAGCCCTGTTTCTGTTTTCGCATGTACCGTTTTCCGAGATTCGCGTCCAGATGAACAGCCCTGGCGCTGGGGACAACGTTCAGATGACTGTGGAGTACTCCTCAGGCGTTAACAGCCAGGGCATTGTGACACAGTGGTCTCCGGTGACGATTTTGAGCGACGGTACCAACAAGTTTCGGCAGAACGGCACCATTCGCTTTGTTCCGCCATCCGACTGGAAGGCTGCTTCCCCGACGGGTAATCTAAACTCTCCAATTGATCCTGTGACTGACTGCACACGGGTCACATACCTGATTCGCATTCGTGCCTGGGGTTACACACAGCGCCCGATAATTAATAGTCGGTCGTTGATCACAATAGAACCTTATGTCTACTACGGAAGTGGCGAGGGTTATACGAACCCTGTGCATCACG
>CAKZNX010000334.1 GCA_937132045.1 uncultured bacterium | reverse complement strand
TCCGCTCGTGTGGCTGTGGCAACTCGTTTGCCACCGAAGAGGGACAGGCGGCGGGAGGCTGCAGCAGCTGCGGGTCTTACTGATTTCGGACTATTCCCCGCCAGCGCCAGCAGAAGCCTTCTTCCTTTGACGTTTGACGTGGAGTAGTTCACGCGCCGGCACGCTATTGCCTGCTCGCGATGGCAGGCAGTGCCGGTGCATTGTGCTTGTGTGACCTCAGGATACGGCTGGCTCCAGCAGGGTAAGCGTTCCGGCGGTAGCGTCCAGTCTGGCACGCACGCCCAGCGGCACTGTCAGCGGATTCGTGACGTGCCCAAACGGAAACCCCGCAATCGCAGGCTTGCCCAGAGGCACGATGATGTCCTGCCAGATCTGCTCGATGGTCAGGGTTTCGGACAGGTCGCCAGCGTGTTGCTCCCAGTTGGTCATCTCCCCGATAACGAAGCCTGCCGCTTCCTCCAGCACCCCACATCGTTTAAGCTGAGTCAGCATACGGTCCACTGCGTAGGGCGGTTCGTCCACATCTTCGAGCACCAGGATCTTGCCCTTCGCATCTACCTGCTCCGGCGTTCCACAGGTCGCGGTCACGAGGCAGAGACATCCGCCCGTCAACTCCCCTTCTGCCACGCCGGGCACCAGGGTCTGCACGTTGCCCTCGCTGGTGTCGTAGACGCCCAGCGCCTCGGGCTTCTCCAGAATATCGAACAAATTCTGCTCCGCCAGTGGGGACACATCGCGCGAGAGGGTGATGATCATCGGCGCGTAATACACCACGAGCTCCGTACGGCGCAGGAACGCCATGTGCAGGGTGGTGATGTCGCTGTAGCCGATGAGCGGCTTCGGGTTGGCACGAATGACGTCCCAGTCCAGATGATCCAGAATGCGCGACGCCCCGTAACCGCCTCGAGTGCACAGGATTGCTCTCACATCCTGCCTGGCGAACATGGCGTTGAGGTCTGCGGCGCGGTCGCGGTCGTCGCCTGCCAGATAGCCGCGCCGGTCAAAAGCGTGTTCTCCGAAAACCAGCTGGTAACCGCGCCGCCTGATCTTATCGATACCGGGTTGAAGCGCCTCGAGGGCTTTGAAGCTGCTGGGCGACACCACGCCGATGGTATCGCCGGGTCGCAGGGCGGGTGGTTTAATGCGTGGCATACGAACTGACTGCATCCTCCTGTGCGGCACGATTCGCCAGAACGCGGCTCACTTCCTGCCTGACCGTTCTCAGCAAGGCTAGAACTCCACCCTGCGCAGAGGCTCACCCTCCTCTGGGTCAGACATCTCAGGCGCGTGCTCTCCATCGTTCTCTGTTTGCGGCGGAGGCAACACCTCTTCCAGCGTCAGCTCCGTGTAGCCCAGCTGCTTACGCACCAGGTTCAGTCGCCCCAGCAGGTCTCGGGCAAAAGTGCTCGGTACATTGTCCTTGAGGTCGAAGCGCAAAGCACTCTCCATCGCCTGCACAAACAGATCGCCGTCTCGGGAGAATTCAACGGTCTGGCGGTCCGTAGAGCGGGCAATGCGGTCACGCCATCGCCAAACCAGCTCGATCGGTATCGCGAGCAGGAGTTCAAACAACCAGCCTGAGTACCGAAATGGGAATCTTTCACCCAGCCGGAACAGCATCGGTCCGCCAATGATGACAATCAACACCGTGAGCACAACCGAGATAAGGTTCAATCGCCTGCGTGCAGTTGCCTCCAGATAGTTGCGCAGGGCAAGCAGGGCGACCAATCGCGGGGGGATTTCTTTCACAAGCCGATCAGAGATACGCAGGTGGGTGCCGCTCCAGCGCAGAGAATGCAGCACAGGCTGACCGGTGACATGAGGGCGCAGTTCCAGCGTGGGGTTCACGCCCGCCTGCATGGGCACCAAATATTCCATCAGCCACTGATGCAGTTCAGCGACATCCGCCTGCTCGGCGGTCAACTGCAGATGCTGGATCAATCTCTCCATAATGCCCAAAAGGCGAGCAGGACGCCCCTGCTCGCCTTTGACTCTCCAGATGGATTAACCGTCCTTGCCTGCTGGCACAGGCTCGGCGGTAGTGGTTGCCAGTTCCACCTGATCCACGATCGAGCCACGCTTGCTCCAGTAGACGGCGAACGCCAGAGCCGCCAGCGCCACCAGCACCACTGCCGCACGTGCTGCTGTTGGGATGGGCTGGATGACGACCGGTGCAATCAGAATGCCTACCAGGTTCATCACCTTGATGAGCGGGTTCAGCGCGGGTCCGGCGGTATCCTTGAACGGATCACCAACCGTATCGCAGACGACGCCCGCTTTGTGGTATTCTGTGCCCTTCCCACCGAACAAGCCGTCCTCGATCTTCTTCTTGGCGTTGTCCCAGGCACCGCCGGAGTTCGCCAGCAGCACCGCCATCAGCTGACCGGTGAGGATGGCGCCCGCCAGGTAGCCACCCAGCGCCTGGGCACCCTTAATCGGGTCGCTGAAGCCCATACCAAAGCCCACCAGCACCGGCAGGGCGATTGCCAGCACGCCCGGACCGAGCAGCTCCTTCTGCGCCGCAGCGGTTACGATGGCAACACTGCGCCCGTAATCAGGCTTCTCGGTACCTGCCATGATGCCCGGTCGCTCGCGGAACTGCCGGCGCACTTCCTCGATCAGCTGGAACGCCGCGCGCCCTACCGCCTTGATCGAAAACGCCGAGAACAGGAACGGCGCCGCACCACCGATCAGCAAGCCGATGAAGATTTCCGGCACGTCCACCGGCAGACCCTTTGCCGCCACGTTGTCGCCATACAGCTGGGCGTCCTCCACAAAGGAGTGGAACAGTGCCACTGCTGCCACCACCGCCGTGGCGATGGCGAAGCCTTTCGTCAGTGCCTTGGTGGTGTTGCCCACCGAGTCGAGCCGGTGCACAATGCGGTCACCGGAGAGCTGTCCCTTCACCGGCTTCTGCTCTTTCAGCGCGCCCGACATCTCGAAGATACCGTTCGCGTTGTCGGAGATAGGACCGAAGGTGTCCATCGCCAGAATGAAGCCGGTGGTCGCCAGCAGTCCCAGACCGGTGAGGGCGATACCGTAGAACGAGAGGATGACCCCTCCGAATTCGGCAGGCGGGAAGATAAACAGCGGCGTCAACAGAGCGATGACAATCGCACCCACTGCCCACACACTGCTTTCCAGACCGGAGGCAAACCCCTCGATAATCATCGTGGCGGGACCGGTCTTGGAGGAGTACGCAATCTCGGTCACGGGCTTCTTCTCGGTGGAGGTGAAGTACTCGGTCAGCCGCTCGATGAGAAGCGCCATCACCAGACCCGCCGCGTTGGCGAGGAAGAAGCGCCACCACTCCACTTGCCTGCCACCGACACCGGGCAGATCAGGTTTCAGCGTGATGTCGTTCATCAGGAAGTAGCTCACGATGGCGAATCCCGCCAAAGCTACCCACCACGAGATGTTGAAGCCCACGTTGATCGGGCGCATGGGGTCGAGGTCCTCGCGGTCGGCGCCGCGCACGCCCAGCACGCCGATGATGGATGCAATCACGCCCACTGCACGAACCAGCAGAGCGTACACGATCAGCTTCAGCACCGCCGCGCCGGTCAGGACGCTGGCAGTGGCTGCGCCCAGAATAATCGCCGCGACCAGGGTGACCTCGTACGACTCGAAGACGTCCGCCGCCATACCGGCGCAGTCGCCCACGTTATCACCCACGTTGTCGGCGATGGTGGCAGGGTTGCGCGGGTCATCCTCGGGAATACCAGCCTCCACCTTACCAACCAGGTCAGCGCCAACGTCAGCGGCTTTGGTATAGATGCCACCACCGACGCGCATGAACAGCGCCGCCAGACTTCCACCAAAGCCGAACCCGACCAGCACCTTCATCGCATCTTCCTTGAACAGCATGAAGATGATGATGGCGCCGAGCAGTCCCAGACCAACGGTTGCCATTCCGGACACCGCGCCTGCGCGGAAGGCGGTCTCCAGCGCACCTTTGAAGGTGGTCAACGCCTGGTTCGCCGTCCGCATGTTGCCCTTAACCGCCATGTCCATGCCGACCACACCCGCAAAGTAGGATGCGGCGACGCCCATGAAGAACGCCAGCGCCACCCCCACGGCAAGGATGGGCTTATCCGCGTAGACCGGTGCATACAGCAACCACAGACCAACCGTGATCAGCAGGACGAACCAGATCATCGTCTTTGCCTGCCGCCGCAGGTAGGCGTAGGCGCCGTCCTGAATGGCTCGTCCCACCTCCTGCATCTTTTCGTCACCGGGGCTTTGCTTCAGCGTCCACGCACGCAGCCACAAACCGAAGCCGATCGCCATCAGGGCAAAAAGCAGCACCACCCACAGTACCATTCGCTCTGTCGGGCCGAAGGGGGGAAGTTCAATGGCTTCGGCAGCATTCGCGCGTGAGACGGCGAGCAACACAAACAGCGATGACGCAAGAGGATTCGCTCTCTTGCGCCACGCCCGGATTATCAAATGCATCGCTGCCTCCTGTCCTCCTGTAGTCTCCTGGAAAGGATGAACCTGTAGCGGTGAGCTCACGATAAACTCACCATGTTATTATATGCGGAGTTTTGCCCGATGTCAAGGAAGGAACCGGTGCTGATTGTGAAAGGGTGATTATATATATTAAATATCCAGCGGCAGCGCGGGAACCGCCGCGTCTGTTTTACGTATACTCTGCTCGGCAAAATACCCGTGTCATTGCGAGGAGCTTAGCGACGAACCAATCCCCCTCGCCTCTTGTGTCATTGCGAGGAGCAAAGCGACGAAGCAATCCCCCTCACCCCTTGCGTCATTGCGAGAAGCGAAATGAGGAAGCAATCCCGCTCGCACCTTGTGTCATTGCGAGGAGCGAAGCGACGAAGCAATCCCCTTCACTCACCGTAAGCCGTAGGGGATTGCTTCGCCTGCCTGAAGGCAGGCCCGCAATGACACACTCCCTCCCGTGTCATTGCGAGGAGCGAAGCGACGAAGCAATCCCCTTCACTCACCATAAGCCGCAGGGGATTGCTTCGCCTGCCTGAAGGCAGGCTCGCAATG
>CAKZNX010000333.1 GCA_937132045.1 uncultured bacterium | reverse complement strand
GAGGGGCGCCGGGGTGAGGGCACCTTGCTACTCCGTCCTTCCTGCGAGTCTTTGGGCGAGGGGCGCCGGGGTGAGGGCACCTTGCTTTTCCGACCTTCCTGCGAACCTTCGTGGGAGGGGCGCCGGGGTGAGGGCACATTCCTGCTCCATGCACCTGCGATGCTGTCTCAGCAGGAGATGGGATGGAGCCAGTGTAACACTTGCTCAGGAGGACTGAACGATGCTGGAGGTCGCCAACCTGTACAAATTTTTCCGCCACGTGCGCGCCGTGAACGGGCTGAGTCTGCACGTGCAGGCTGGCGAGATTGTCGGCTTGCTGGGACCGAACGGCGCAGGCAAGACCACCACTCTACGCTGTATCTGCGGTATCCTTCGCCCCGACGCGGGGCAAATCGCGGTTGGCGGCTACGACCTTGCCACACAGGAACAGCAGGCAAAGCGACTGATGGCGTTCATCCCCGAGATGCCCAACCCTTACGATCTGCTCACCGTGCGAGAGCATATTCAGTTTGTCGCGATGTGTTACGGCACCCTGCGGACCTTCCACGAGCGTATTCAGGAGCTGCTGGATCGCTTTGACCTGCGAGATAAAGAGAACGAGCTGGTTGCCACGCTGTCGAAGGGGATGAAACAGAAACTGGCGGTTGCGTGTGCCTTCGTCCATGATGCCCGTGTGTACCTTTGCGATGAACCTCTGCTCGGTATCGACCCGCGCGGACAGCACGAGCTGAAAACGGAGCTGCAACGTCTGCGCGACGAGGGGTGCGCCATACTGGTGAGCACGCACCAGCTGGACACCGCCGAGCGTTTGTGCGACCGTGTAATCATCATGCAGGCAGGGCGCAAGCTGGCGGAGGGCACGCTGGAGGAGCTGCGGGCGCAGTCCCAAATGGCGGACAGCACGCTGGAGCAGGTGTTCCTGCGCCTGACCGAGGAGGCAGAAAATGCGGCCGCTGTGGTTTCTGACGTTTCGCCTGCTAATCAATAGCATCCGGCGCGCGCTTCGCCATCCGGCGCGTGCCATCGTTTTTCTGCTGGTGGCGGGGTTCTTCGGCTTGTCGATAGTAATGAACCTGCTCACGTTGCCTCATGTCGACACTCTGCCTGTGTCGCCTGTAGCGCCGTCCTTGCCGATGCACCATCTGCTGGCGCTGGTGATGGCAGTGCACGCACTGATGATCTGGTCGGCGCTTTCGCCTGCATATTCCACCATCGCGCTTTTCTCCATGGCGGACGTGCACTTCATCTTTCCGTCCCCTCTGCGGCGTTTTCCCGCATTTCTCTTCCTTCTGGCGACGCGTGGTCTCGTCACCAGCACCATCACCATGTTCCTGCTGGCTGTGGTCGTTTTCGGCGTGGGCAGCGAACTTCTCGCTGAGGCGATGCTGGGGCGTAGCAATCTGAGAGTGTGGCACGTGTGGGCATATCCTGCCATGTACTTACTTGCTTTCGTGGGGCTGTTGCTGGTGGGAATGCTGACCCTCCTGCTGGACGAGCGACACACAGGGCTGCGCGACCGCCTCCGAAGGGTGATGCAGGTAGTGCTGGCAACGATTGCCCTGATGCTGGGGTGGCACGCCTACCACGCGCGGGCGCGTGGCGAGGACCCGTTGGAA
>CAKZNX010000332.1 GCA_937132045.1 uncultured bacterium | reverse complement strand
GATTGCTTCGTCGCTGCGCTCCTCGCAATGACACGGGGAGCGAGGGCGATTGCTTTGTCGCTGCGCTCCTCGCAATCACAGGAGCCGGATGTTATTGCAAGCCTGTGCCTCTCCCCGCGTCGGGGAGGGGTCTGGAGAGGGGTTTGAAAGGGCTGATACTGCGTTTGTGTGGACAACAGGGCGACTTGCGAGCATTTTCCAAACACCCTCTCCCGCGGTTGACTTCCAGCCCATCTTGGGATAAGATAACCGTTGGATTTGCACCGATTTTCGCAAGGAGTCTCTTCCTATGCCTGAAATCCGTTCCATTCTCGCCACAGACTGTGGCAGCACGACGACCAAAGCGATATTGATAGAGAAAAAACCTGAAGGATACCGGCTGATTGCCCGTGGAGAAGCCCCCACCACGGTGGAAGCCCCTTTTGACGATGTCACGGTGGGTGTGCTCAACGCGGTGCGCGAACTGGAAGAATTGACCGGCAAGACCTTTATCCGCGACGGCAAAATCCTCACGCCCGGCATCGACGAGTGTATTGGTGTGGACGCATACCTCTCCACCTCCAGCGCCGGCGGTGGCTTGCAGATGACGGTGGCTGGCGTGGTGAAGGTAATGTCCGCTGAGAGCGCACAGCGTGCCGCGCTGGGTGCTGGCGCCATCATCATGGACGTTATCGCGGTGGACGACGGGCGCAAGGACTACGAGAAGGTTCAGCGCATCCGACAGCTGCGCCCCGACATGATTCTGGTCTCCGGCGGCACCGACGGCGGAACCGTCACGCACCTCGTGGAGCTGGCGGAAATGCTGGTGGCAGCAGACCCTCGGCCCCGCCTTGGAGGGATGTCCCTGCCTGTCATATTCGCGGGAAACAGAGACGCCCGGGAGCCGGTGAAACAGCTGCTGGATGGCAGAGCGGATTTGCGCATTGTGGACAACCTGCGTCCGACCCTGGAGCGCGAAAACCTTGGTCCTGCCCGCGAAGCCATTCACGAGCTGTTCCTCGAGCACGTGATGCAGCAGGCGCCCGGTTACAGCAAGCTCCTCGGCTGGACAAGCGCCGACATCATGTCCACTCCCAACGCGGTTGGTAAGATTATGCAGACCATCGCCGAAATGCGCGAAATCAACATTCTGGGTGTGGACATCGGTGGCGCCACCACAGATGTTTTTTCGGTATTCAACGGGGTCTACAACCGAACCGTCAGCGCCAACCTTGGCATGAGCTACTCGATCTGCAACGTGCTGGTGGAGACAGGCGTTGCCAACATCCGGCGGTGGCTGCCTTTTGAGATCGACGAGCGCGACCTGCGCAACCGCCTGCGCAACAAGATGATACGCCCCACCACCATCCCGCAGACACTGGAAGACCTGTACGTGGAGCAGGCTGTGGCACGGGAGGCGCTTCGGCTGGCGTTCGAACACCACAAATCGCTGGCGCGAGGACTGAAGGGCGTGCAACAACAGCGCACCATTGGCGAGGCGTTGACACAGGAAGATACGGGAAAGACGCTGGTGAACATGCTGGAGCTGGACATGCTGGTGGGTAGCGGTGGTGTGCTCAGCCATGCCCCACGGCGCGCTCAGGCAGCGTTGATGATGATGGACGCCTACCAGCCAGAAGGCGTGACCATGCTGACCGTGGACTCGATCTTCATGATGCCGCAGCTGGGGGTACTCTCGCAGATACATCCGGAGGCGGCGACGGAGGTATTTGAGCGCGACTGTCTGGTGATACTGGGCACCTGTATCGCTCCTGTCGGCACCACCAAAGAGGGCGACGAGGTGTGCACCCTGCGCATCGGCGGCGAGACCCATCAGCTCCGTTTCGGGGAGCTGCGCGTGTTCCCGCTTGCCGAGGGCGAGAAGGAGGAGGTGGAGATCCGCCCCGCTCGTGGTTTCGATGTGGGCCCAGGACGCGGTAAGCCCCTCACGCTGACTGCTGAAGGTGGAGTAGTTGGGCTGATGGTGGACTGTCGCGGACGACCGCTCGCCCTGCCAGCTCGCGATGCCGAGCGGATCGCCAAGCTGCAGACGTGGCTCAAGGCGATGGGCTTGCCTACCGTGTAACCCGCAGACGGGGCGAGAGGTCTCGCCCCGTCCTCCGTACTCCTTAATGATTCGTTAACTGCCTCACAAAACAGGTTTAACACCCGTGCGATAGACTTTTCTTGACATTCCAGCTTCGGAGGAGGATGAGTCATGAAACGTCTCGGATTCACGCTGATCGAGCTGCTCGTGGTCATCGCGATTATCGCGATACTGGCAGCTATCCTGTTCCCCGTCTTCTCGCAGGCTCGCGCGAAGGCACGCGCTGCCAGCTGTCTGAGCAACACCCGACAGCTCGGCACCGCCATGCGCATGTATGCGCAGGACTACGATGGCTTCTTCGTGTTCAACTGGTGGGAGTGGCACATTCCGCTGAACCCCTACATCAAGAGCTGGGACATCTTCGTCTGCCCGCAGTCGTCGGCGCCCAAACCGCAGCTCATCGAGTTCACCGCGGATGACGGCTGTCTGACGATCGGCGACGATCCACCGTACGTGAAGCTGATTGGTACCTTTCCCGGAAACGTACCCGCCAACGTGCGAACCGCTCGTGGTTGCTCGAAGCCTGCTCCCATTATCTACGGCAACTACGCCAAAAACGAGGAGCTCATCGCCAACTACGGATACAATCGCATGACATACAGCGGCTACGAGCATAACGAGGCAGCATGGGAGACTTCCGCAGACCTCATCATCATTGCCGAGTCGCGCAGTGGCTCGGAGGACGTTCAGCCCGACACGAACCCATATAGCCCCAACAACGCTTCCTACATCGAGCCGGGCGGCACCACGTGGAACGAAGTGTTTGACCTGCTTTCCGGACGCCACAACGGCGGTATCAACTGCACCTTTGCGGATGGGCACGCGAAGTGGTACCGCTACGAGTGGTTCAAGACCTACGAGGGGCGCTTTGGCATCAGCCCGCCCATGGCACGACTCTGGCGGGATGGACTTCTCGCCGATGATCAGCGCTGGCCATAAGGGGTCTCCCTGACGATGAAAGCCGTATTCTCTAAAACTGCTGGCGTTGCGGCCGCCCTGCTGACCTTAGCCGTGCTTGGCGGTTGTGCGGACAAGCCGGGACCTCCTCCGGGTGCTCCGCCAGCCACAATCAATCAGCAACAGGACAACCAGCAGACGCCGCCTACCTACGGGCAGACCCGCGAGGAACAGAAAGAAGGTCAGTAGGCTCGCGAGCTGGTGAGAGCTTGGTGCCCTGCCGCAGGGAGCCGCGATGCGACCCGGCAGGGCTTTTTCACCGAATCTCCAGTGCGGACAGCGAATGCGGAGGCAGCTCCACGCTGAATGCTCGCCCCGCCGCCTGCACCGCGCGTTTCGCGACCGCTACGGCATGTGGGTTCTGCTCGTTTGTGGCGTTGACGCTATTACCTGAGAGCGTCCACAGCACAGCACTTCGCGCGAGAAAGCCGTTCAGCCGCACTTCCACCTTCATGGGCTTTTCCAGGTGCTTGTTCAGCAGCATCACACACAGCTCACGAGGCGTCCTTCGGCTCGCGATGGCGGACAGGTATGCCACTGCAGGAAAGGCACGCGGAACCCACTCCTGTATCTGCACTCCGCGGTACCATGCTCTACCCGACACCGCTCCGCCACCCTCCAGACGGCGCGCCAGCACTTCCACCTCGCGCGTATCGGGTAGAGTGCGGTACTCCACCTCGACGGGCGTCCAGTCCGCAGTGCCCGTGACCTCCGGCGTGATGGCGGCAGACCGCGTACTGAGCCAGCCTCTCGCATCGCCAATCTGGAAACAGGCTCCACGACTGCCCGACAGTGCCTGCGTCCGCACCCAGCCGCGCAGACGATACAGGGTGTTCGGCTTGACGGGAATCACCACGCGCGCGTGGTAGTAGTTCACATCCTCGCCCCCCGCAAACTGTACCGCCAGAGTGTCCCCGTCCATCTCCTGCTCGACACCTGTTGCGGGTGTGATGCGCCATGGCTGGGCAGGTTTCACCGGCGAGCCTGCCGGTCCGCCAGGATGTCCCTTGCCTCGTGCGGCTGCCACGCCGTAGCCTCCTTCCACCTCGAATGTCGGTGACTGCACAGTGACGGCGATCAGTTCGTTCCCAAAGTGGTGGTGGTAAAGCTCAAACGGGTAGTATTGCGGTCGTTTCACCAGCCTATCGCCCAAATGCACGTAGCCCCGTACAGCGCCCCAGTACTCATTGCAGAACTGCCAGAAGTTCGCCATCAGAATGCGGTTCCTGGGGTTCAGGAAAACCCTCAACATCTCGGCGTTCAGCAGGGCGTTGCCCAGCGTGTGGCGGTACGGCACCGGCTTCTCCTGCACGAAATGCCCGTTGAACTCGGTGACGGCAATCGGCACGTTGTCGCGTCCCGTGCTCTCCCTCAGCAAACGGCGCAGGTCGTCGTAGTAGTGCTGTATCTGGTCGGGAGACGCCGTCGCCAGCTCGAACAACTCCTCCGCGGAAGGCACGCCGTCTTCACGGTCGTACTGGGGGATGTAGCTGTGGTGAATTATAAAGTCCACCTCCCCGCCGATGATGCGCATGACCGGACGTGCCCATTCCTCCAGCGATGGAAATCCTGTTGCCACCACTGCCCCCAGCTTGATACGCGGGTCAACCGCCTTCATCGCGCGGCGGTACGCCACATAGTTTCGCGCATACTCCTGCGGGGACATCCGGCGCGAGCGGTGGTCGCCATGTTCGGTTTCGTTGCCGTACTCAAAGTAGACCACGTTCCACGGCCGCCGACGACCGTCCTGAGCCCGCAGTTGCGCCCAGCGGCGCCCGGCGCTGGCAGGGGCGTTCAGATATTCCACCATGTCCGCCGCGTCCTGTGCGGTGCCGAAGTAGTCCGCGAGGGTGATGAGGGGAACGGCGCCTACCGCTTCACAGCACTGCAAGAACTCCGGCAAACCGAAAAGCTGTTCCGGACGGCTTGTCAGCGGACCCACCGTCTTCTTCCAGTCAAACAGGTGCACTCCACACCCGCCCGGATAGCGTGCGACGCTCAGTCCGATGTTGCGTGCCAGAGCCACCATCTCGGCGACAGGACGCTGCCGTTCCGGGTCCCAGATTCCGGCACCGCGATCGTGGTACACCGGCTCTGCATGGGGCCATCCACCCTTCTGGTAGCCCAGCATATTGTTGCCGAACACCCATCGGTTCACCTTACCCAGCACACGACTGGCGTCCACTGTAATCGTTGCCGTCAGCATCGTTTCCTCCTAGCGCGAAAGCTTCAGTATCGCCTCGGCGATGCGCCTGCGCAGACGGTACATCGCGTCAGGGTCAGGTAGTATCTCGGTGGAACGCAAGCCGCCGGCGTTCGGGATAGGCACCATCGCCTCCATGCTGTGGCGCAGCTGCTCTGCGTCTGCCGCTGTTTCACCCCGACTGAGGCGTTCCTGCACAAGCTGACTCCACAGGCGGTAATATTCGTAGTCCTCTGCACCCTCGCGAATCGCCTTCAGGCGGATGCTCGGTTGCGGTTCGGTAAGCCCCAGCGGCTCTCCGGGATACGCCACATAGCCGTCGCCATTGGGATACCGTACCCAGTAGAACTCCTGCCCCTCGCCGCTCTGGGAGATATACTGATGCCACCCTCGCCTCCACGGGTCGTGCGTCCACCACGAAAAGCCCCAGAACTCGTAGCCCTCCACATCGTAGGCGAAGCAGTACAGTGGCAGAAGTCTCTCGGTAGCGAGGTACGGCGTATCCAGCGCATGCTGTCCGTCGGTGGTGAACAAGAGGCGATCGCCCGCGGCGCGTCTCTCGCGCATCTTTTCCACCGGGAAC
Source organism: uncultured bacterium (assembly GCA_937132045.1). Taxonomy (GTDB): domain Bacteria; phylum Armatimonadota; class HRBIN16; order HRBIN16; family HRBIN16; genus HRBIN16. The sequence continues at coordinate 2,787 of CAKZNX010000332.1, read as the reverse complement.
CCGCCAAACTGCGCCATCCCCCACATGGTAATGTAGCCATCCAGCTGGGGATAGTGCCCCCACGTGCTGGAGAAGATAGGCACGTCGGGCGCCACGGGTTTGATAACCTCGATAAAGTAGCGCAGATCGTCCGCCACCTTCTGGTTGCTCAGGTGCGGTTCGTCCGACAGGTAGTACACCAGCCTGTCGCGCCAACCGTTGCGCGTGAACAGCTCCACCAGCTGCCGGTAGGCGTTTCGCAGGGTGTCCTCGTATTCGGGTGTGCGAGGCTCGTGACCGAACTTTGATCCCAGCGGATATCCCCATCCCAGCGCATAGAACCCCCACGGCGTGTAGCAGTGGTTGAAACCCAGTTCATCGAGAGCGTAGCGTGCCATCGGCTCGAAGCGTGAAGCGTCCATTGGCACGCGCCCGTCCACCACCTGAAAGTGTGGCGCAGGAAGCACCACGTCCGGACTGACGCGATACTCTGCCATCAGCCGATACCACTGCTTCAGCGTCTCGGTGTCCTCACCTCGGGTCACGTCCCAGCCGGGTCCCGAACGCAGGTAGTACACAACGCGCAGGTGACTGCGCTCTGGCAGAGTGAAGTTCCACACCGTCAGGCGCAGAGGTAGTTGCAGAAGCGTCTTGCCGCTCGCCAGCACGGTCACCGTAGCGCGATACTCACCAGGAGCGGTGCCTTCAGGCACGTAACAGTCCAGCCACAGAGCCTGCGTCCGCCGCGCGGGCAGGTCAAACGAGCGCAAGGGTGCTAAGGGGTCGGGCCACTCGCCTGCCCAGCCGTCGCTGGAAGGCGTGTCTGCGGGTACGTGACGGCGGTACAACGGAAGTCGGCTGAAATAATAGTTGGTGGGCACGTCCACCGGCACCGTCATCACGCGGTAAAGCCTGGGCGGCGGCAGGGTAGCCCCACTCGTGTGCTTCAGCGGAGATACCCGAACCTGCACGCCACGCAGGTCTGTCCGGCTCCAGACGGCAATTTGCACCGGCTCCCATTCGTTGCGGGCGCACTCCGCGGTAAGAGACTTCGACGTGGCTTGCGGCGGGTCATCGGGAGACACCTTCACCAGTGGGTTGACCTGCCACGCGAAAAATGGCTCGCGCGGTAACAGAGTCGGGTTTGCGTCCACCCGCCGGACGACGCCCTGCTCCACCGGCAGGAACAGCACGCCGTCGTGCCACACGGTGCCGCAGGTATTCATGGTTAGATGCAGCTCTACGTGATGGGCGTCTTCGAGCGTCATTACCTGCGACCAGCAGAGTGTCCAATCGTTGTCGCCGGTTAGCCTCCTCGCGCTGCCGAAGAACGGCGCCCCTCTGGTCAGGCTGTTGTCAGTGGCTTTGAAGTGTCCGTGGATGTCCACGGACCCCTCCGTGATGCCCTGTGTCTTGACCCACGCCGCGTAGAGGTAGCACGTGCTGGGCGCGACGCGTACGTTGAGAAGCCGCCAACCAAGCCAATCGCGCTGTCGTTCCGATGGAACCTGCAGACGCAGAGCGCCGCTACCGAACCTGCCAGGCGAGACCCATTCTGCCACGAAACCAGCGTTGCCGGTCGCCTCGCCGCCGGATGCCCATAGCTGCAAGGTGCGTTCGCGAGATTCGAAGTCTCCTTCGCGAGCAAGGTTCGCGCGATGTCGAAGCATCTGCTCGTAGCTACGCAACGACTCCTCGCCCGCCGGCTCGCGGGACAGATAAACCTCATAGCGCGTTTCGCTTAGACCGGGGAGGCGCGCCATGAAACACACCGCGTCGCCAATCCATGTGGCGGGAAGCGTCGCACCGGTCTGCACGTCCACAACCTTTGCTCGCAACGGAAGACGCACCGCGCCCGAAAGGCGCCGCACCATGTGTACGGCGCGTGGCAACGACACCATCACCGCGCGCTCCAAGGTATCCCCCGAGAAGTTGCGAGCCACCACCGTCGCGCGCACCAGCCACGTGCGCTCCCAGGAATCCCGTACCGCCCTGACAGGCTTCAGTTCGCGCCGCTCGACGGGCAGGACTCGTACCGCGACCTGTGAACCGGTATCACCCTCCTCAGCCTGCACAGTAACATCGTCGTACCACGCCTCGCCAGTGCCGTACAGCACCGTGCCCACGGTCAGAGTCTGTCCTCCAGCTGGCACCTCAAAGCGAATCTCCACCTGCCGCCAATCGTAGGTGCCGTCGCCTGCGCTCTGCACGATGTTCACCATCTGCGGGCGGATGCCATGAACGTGCACGTAGTAGCCGCACTGTCCCACCACGCCGCGCGCCCAAACCCAGCCGCGAACCACGTACCGCCTCCCCGGCGTGACGACAATGCCCGACTGCGACCACTGTACCCATGCGGGTGCGGCTCCCACCTGCACGCGGTGGTAGACGCAGGCGGTTCCGTTCCTGCCCCCGGTGCGCAGGTATTGTGCCAGATGCTGAGGCGACGTGCCAAACGCGCTCCAATCGGCGGGCGTGGTAGCGCCCTCGTTGAAAGTTCCGTTGCGCAGGGAAGCTCTCAGAGCGGTCAGGTCATCTGGCAGAGCTACCGGATTGCCTGCGTAGAAGTAAAAAGTCTCTTCTCTGCCCGCGGGCACGTCTACAGCGAAGCAGATGCTGTCCCCAGCGCGAAGGGGCTGACCACCTCTCGTCGGCACCACCTCATACAGATACTCGCCTCCTGCAGAGTGACACACGCGCAGTCGGTCGGGCGGTTGACCAGCAAGAGGCAGTTCGCCGGGCATATTTCCCACGCGCAGGCTCAGCACATAGCCGCTGAGGTCGTTGTTCGACAAATTGCGTACTGCC
>CAKZNX010000331.1 GCA_937132045.1 uncultured bacterium | reverse complement strand
AGGTCCACCACACGCCATTTCTCAGTCGGTATGAGAAGCCACTTGCGGGCAGGCTCCTTGCGCAATATCAGCTGGATATCGGTGGGTTCATGACGGCTGACGTGCCCCATGTCTTCCCACCAGACCTCCACACGCATGTTCACCGTCGCTTCCTTGCCGATGACGTTGATGACCGGCGAGGCATACCGCACATGTGGCTTGACCCCGCGCCGAAACGCCGAGGCGATCTCGACACGCAAACGCTCCGGAGAGTAGCCAAACGCACCGAAGTCCGCAGAGAGCGCATCCATGATGGCATTTACGTCACGCTGCTCGATTGCCTGCCGTACCTCCTCGATCCGGGTGCGTATCTGTTGGTCTTCCGGCGGTACGGGTGCCGCTGCGATGCGCCAGAGCACCAGCAACACCGCAAGCGATACCACCGACCCGGCGATAGCTATCCATGTGGAGCGTTTCATCTTTTGCCTCATGCAGGTCTGTACTGTCGAGATTATACCGGAAACACCCCATAATAACCAGCGAGCAGGTTGCAACCCGGTCAGTTAAGCGGTTAATATTATGCTACGGGGGTTCCCTGCATGCACCGCGTGCCCGTATAATGAAAAGGAACCAAAGGTGCACAACTCGATGCCAATGAACGAATCGCCACAACAGACGTCGCCCGAGTGGGAGCAGGCACTGCAAACGCTGGCAGCTCAGCGGGCACGCATTATCCTGCTGGGAGCGCGCGACACCGGCAAAACCACCTTCAGCGCCCTGCTGGCGAATCGTCAGCTGTCGCATGGCATCCGGGTGGCGGTGGTGGATGCGGACGTGGGTCAATCGGAAATCGGTCCACCTACCACTATCGGTATGGGGATGCTGGAGGTGCCGGTGCCCACACTGCACGCAGTGGTGCCACGGGCTATCTATTTTGTCGGGTCGGTCACCCCGCGCGGGCGGATGCTGGAGACCGTGAACGGCGTGCGTGCGATGGTTTCCAAAGCCGAGGAGGCAGGAGCGGAGTCGGTGATTATCGACACCACCGGCTTCGTCACGGGCGCAGCTGCAAGGCGCCTGAAGTGCGCCAAGGTGGAGGCGGTTCGCCCACAGTTCGTGGTTGCGATACAGCGCAAGGATGAGCTCGAGCACATGTTGCGCTCCATCGAGCGGCGCAGTTGTACGGTGATGCGTTTGCCGGTGCCGGACGCGGTGGTGCTGAAGTCACCGCAGATGCGCCAGCAGCGAAGGATGATACGCTTCTTCCGCTACTTTCAGGATTCCCGTCAACACATCTTCGAGTTGGCGCAGGTCGGGTGCGAGGGCACCTGGTTCAACACAGGTACACCTCTGGAGTGGAAAGAGGTCCACTTTCTGCGGGAGGCTCTGCGCTCGCAGGTGTTCTGGGCAGAGCGCACCTCCGAGCACCTCTTCGTGATCACCGACAAGGTGGTGGACGAGCGGTCGCTGGAGGTTGTGGCAAAGACCTTCCGGGTGGCGCACGTGACCCCCGCAGGGGTACACCGGTTCGTGAAACTGCTGCTGGGGCTGCTGGACGCAGATGGGGATTGCCTGGCAATCGGTATTCTGGAACGCATCGACTTCGCCAACCGCACCATTACAGTGCGCACGCCGCTGAAGGACGCCTCTCGCGTGGCAATCCTGCGCTTCGGCGGCTTGAAGGTGCGCCCCGACGGCAAGGAACTCGGCATGGTGAACCCAGGAGAGATTTAGGGGGACGAGATGCGCAAAAGCCCTACTGCAAGCGATACCATTACAACCACCTGTGATGTGCTGTGCAATCTGCTGGGCGCCTGGTGCCGACAGGAGCTCGGTCGCAGGATGCCGATGGAAGACGAGCAGTGGGGTCACCTGGTGGAAGAGGCACGTTCGGAAGGAGTAGCAGGACTGTTGTACACCCTGCTCCCCGAGGACGCCCGTGGCCACGTTCGAAATGCTCTACGCGCCGACTATCAGTCTCAGACAGCGGGCAATCTGCTGTACATGGAGAAGCTGGCGCAGCTGGTGCCGGCGTTGAGGAATGCAGGGGTGCGCTTCGCGGTGGTCAAGGGGGCAGCCCTGCTGGCAACGGTGTATCCCGATCCGGGTATCCGGTCGATGAAGGATTTAGACCTGCTGGTGCATCCCGAAGACGCCAATATCCTGAAGCCGGTGATGGAGCACCTGGGCTGGCAAGAGGAGGACGAGGACATCGCTGGCAAGGGCTTCGGCGTGCGCTACCGCGCTGAGA
>CAKZNX010000330.1 GCA_937132045.1 uncultured bacterium | reverse complement strand
CTACAACTTCGAGGTGATAGGCGTGCCTCCGTCCACAACCGAGGGCACCATCAACCCACCGTCCGGCTCCTCCGACAGCGCGGTTACCTTCCCTATGCCACCGTTGCCGGAGAGCGGTACGGTATACATCGGAGAGATTTTCATCGGTCCCGGCGCCGGCATCGCACGAGCCACCGGCAAGGTAGTTTCCGCCGAATCGGGACAGCCGGTGCAGGGTGCCAGGGTGACGATCGGCGCGTTCACCACCCTCACGAACTCGGTGGGCAATTTCGTGTTCGAGCGCCTCGTCGCCGCTACCGATCAGGGCACAGTGGAAGCCACTGGCTTCGAGAAAAAGGTATTCGCGATCGACCCTCCGCTGTCACCAGGTGATAACGATCTGGGCGAGATTCGCATCGCGCCGCCCGTACCTGCCGATCCTCCCGGCGGTCCGTACAATCTGCGGGGCACCGTCTCGGTTCAGGCGCCGGATACTCCAGTGGGCGTGAACGTGCAGCTGCTGGACCCCGACACCTTGACACCCGTCGACAGCATGGTCATCACGCAGACTAGCGGTGAGTATCGCTTCTGGGTTCCGCTGGGACGCTATCTTCTGCGGGTAACACGCTCGGGGTATGTTCCGTTCCAGCAGGAGGTTACCCTGACCGCGCAGAATCAACCGCTGACGGTGAACGTGAATCTCACGCGGTGAAGGCAGGGCAACAGCAGGAATCCGCGCGAGCGACGTCGCATGAAGCATCTGGGCGTGTGAATAACTTGTGACGAACACAAAGGGAGGAACAGGCTTTGCGACAGGCAAATGTGAGCTCGTTTCGCATGATCGCCTTGCTGCTGGCGATGGCGGCAATGGCACTCGCGGCGCTGACCACCTTGAGCGGATGTGGAGGAGGGGGCACTGCAGGCGCACCGGGACCGACCGGTCTGGTCGTGCAGGGCAGCGTTCAGGATGAACAGGGGCGAGCGGTCTCTGGAATCCGCATTGTATTGCTACCCAACAACGTCGTGTTGACCAGCCGTGCAGACGGTACCTTCTACGCAGACCTGGGCAGCGCTACCGCCCCGACCGGCTTCCGCGTGGACGTGAGCGGACGCGCAGGCGACTACTACGAGGTCGTCGGCTATCAGGGGCGAAACGTGCAGGGATGCTCGTTCAACCTTCCTGTACCCGTCGGCAACACAATCAACGTCGGCGCCGTGCGGGTCTATTCGCAGGGAACACCGCCGCCACCACCACATGATATCTGTCCATAACACTGCACAAAGGAGGAACGTGTTTGTACTCTTCGGACATGCTGGTGATCGGGATCTTGTTCTGTTTTCTCGCCGCAGCCGCTGCTGACGCTGCCCCCTCCTCATCGGGAGCAGGGCGTTTTCGTCCTCCGGCAGTACCGCTGGTCACCCACGACCCTTACTTCAGCGCATGGAGCACGAACGACCGTCTGACCGACGGCTGGAGCAAGCACTGGACAGGTGCCACCCATGCCCTGAGCGGGTTGGTGCGCATCGACGACCGCCCCTACCGCGTGATGGGTATCTTTCCCAGTGAAGTACCTGCGCTGGAGCAGAAGAGCCTGCAGGTTCTGCCCACCCGCACCATCTACCTCTTCGAAGGCGGCGGCGTGGAACTGCAGCTGACCTTCCTCACGCCTGCCCTGCCCCATAATCTGGACGTGTTGTCGCGCCCGGTGACCTATGTGCTGTGGCAGGTGCGCTCGGTTGACGGAAAGAAGCACCGCGTGTCGCTGTATCTGGACGCCTCCGCAGAGTGGGCAGTGAACACCACCGACCAGCGGGTGGCATGGTCGCGTTACCGGCTGGACGGGATGGACGTGATGCGCGTGGGAACGGAGGAACAGCCTGTTCTGCAGAAATCGGGCGATAACCTGCGCATCGATTGGGGTTACCTATACCTTGCCGTGCCACGAGAGGCGAACGACAAGACCGTGATGGCTTCGCACGATGTGCGCAGGCATTTCGCGCGGACGGGTACGCTCCCCGATTCGGACGATTTGCGGATGCCTCGCCCCGCACATGACGACTGGATTGTGCTCGCCGCGGCGCTTCACCTCGGCGAGGTGGGCGAGAAGCCGGTCACACGACACATGCTCATCGCCTACGATGACCTCTTCGCCATCGAGTATTTCTACCGCAAACTGCGCCCATACTGGCGTCGCGCAGGCATGGAGGTGGACGACCTGCTGAGGCAGGCACAGCGCGACCTGCCCCGGCTGAAAGAGGAGTGCGAACGTTTCGACGCCGAGCTGATGAGCGACCTGCGCCGGGCAGGCGGCGAGGAGTACGCCGTGCTCTGCGCACTGGCTTACCGGCAATGCCTCGCGGCGCACAAGCTGGTGGCGGACTTCGACGGGACGCCACTGTTCTTCTCGAAAGAGAACTTCAGCAACGGCTGTATTGCCACGGTAGACGTCACCTATCCCTCTGCGCCCTTCTTCCTGCTGTTCAACACCGAGCTGTTGAAGGGTATGCTGACGCCGGTGATGGACTATGCCCGCTCGCCGCGCTGGAAGTTCCCCTTCGCCCCGCACGATCTGGGCACCTACCCCAAAGCGAACGGGCAGGTGTACGGCGGCGGCGAACGCTCGGAAGAGAACCAGATGCCCGTCGAAGAGTGCGGAAACATGCTGTTGATGGTCGCTGCCATCGCGCAGGCGGAAGGCAACGCCGAGTACGCGCGACGCTACTGGGACCTGCTCACCAAGTGGGCAGAATACCTTCGAGAGAAGGGTCTGGACCCCGAGAACCAGCTCTGCACCGACGACTTCGCCGGTCACCTTGCGCACAATACCAACCTGTCGCTGAAAGCCATCCTCGCGCTGGGCGGCTATGCCAAGCTGTGTCGGATGCTGGGCGACACAGCCCGTGCCCAGGAATACCATCAGCTCGCGCAGGGGATGGCGACGGAGTGGATGCGCATGGCGGACGACGGTGACCACTACCGCCTCGCCTTCGATAAGCCCGGCACCTGGAGCCAGAAGTACAACCTCGTGTGGGATACGCTTCTGGACCTGCACCTGTTCCCGAAGGAAGTTGCACGCAAAGAGCTTGCGTATTATAAAGGGAAGATGAACGTGTACGGGCTACCGCTGGATAACCGGAGCCAGTACACCAAGCTGGACTGGCAGGTGTGGACAGCCACGCTGAGCGAAACGCAGGAAGAGTTTCAGACGTTCCTGGCACCCATCCACCGATGGCTGAATGAAACACCCAGCCGGGTGCCGCTGACCGACTGGTACTGGACGCACGACGGCAGGCAGACCGGCTTTCAGGCGCGGTCGGTCGTGGGAGGCGTGTTCGTCAAGATGCTCACCGACCCGCAGGTCTGGCAGAAGTGGCTGGCACGTTCGCGGCGGTAACTCCGCCCACTCCCGTTCGTCGAAAAGACGGGAAATGAGAGACTGGCGCACGGCGATACCTTCAGCCCTCGCCCTGCTTTGCATTGCCGGGCTCGCGTGGTCGATCCACCGGCTTCAGCAGATAGACCCGTTCGCGCGTCTGAACCCCTTCTACGCCGAAGCTGGCATGGGAAACGTAATGGTGCGCTTTACCGAAACCGAGGTACGCGCCCGCCAGGTCGACCAGCTGCTCTGGAAGATGAAAGTGCGTCGAATCGACCTGGCACGCGACCGCCAGACGTGGCTGCTCGACGATGTGCAGGAAGCGGTGCTGTACGACGAAGGCAAGCCCGCATGGAGGCTTACTGCCAGAGGGGCGCGCTATGAGGGCGCATCACGCTTTCTGGTGGTTGCCGAAGCGCATCTGAAAGGCGAACCCGTGCAGCTCTACTGCTCGCAGGCGACATGGCGCGACCAGATACGGGAACTACAGTGCACAGGCACCATAAGCGGCTCCCTGCGAGACGGCGAGTTCACTGCAGACGCATTGCGCTACCTCGGGGGGGAACAGCGCCTTATCGCGGAGGGGGTCCGCCTGACACTCCGCACCAGCCTCCAGCCCGTCGCTTTCCTGCAGACGGAACCACCCAAGCCTGAAACCAGCGCACAGAACGCCAAAACACGCCGTGTGGAGGTGACCTTCAGACGGCTGGAGGAACAGCAGGGCAAGACGCGCATCGGCGAGGGTCTGCTCATTCGCGACGGCGATACCGTCATGACCGCCGACCGTGCCGAACAGGACATCGAGGCGCAGGTCATCCGGGCAACAGGCAACCTGCGCGTCACCGACCCGCGCGTGGAACTATCCGCTGACAGGCTGACCATCGAGCTGAAAGAGAAGCGCGCGGTGCTGCAGGGCAACGTCACCATCCTCGTGAAGCCGAAGGAATCGGAAGAGGCGACGGACGCCCAGCCAGCAGATGAAGAGACGCGCTCCCTGAAGACCGAGATGCGCGAACCGGTGCAAATTACCTGCGACCGCGCCGAGAACCTTTACCAGAAGAAGGTCATCACCCTCACCGGCAACCTGAAGATGGTGCAGATACTCAAAGAGGGGGGCAAGACGCGCACCCTCACCGCTCAGAAGGCGGTGTATAACTCGCGTACCGAGCAGGTGCAGCTGACTGGTGACGTGCATGGTGTGGACGAGACGGGACAGGAATTGATGGCGCCCGAGGTATTGGTTTCCGTGAAAGAGGGGGACGAATGGCTGAAAATCACCCAGCCGGGCAAGATGATTATTCTCGTGGAAGACGAGGAGGAAACCGAAGAGGCTTTCCAGCCGCCATCTTCACCGCCTTCCCCACCCCAGCAGGGTCAGCGCTGAGGTTAGAGCGCCATGCTGAGGCTGCACGGACAACCGGTCTCACGGGGCATCGCCGCAGGCACGGCGATGGTGCTCAGAGCCAGCGACCTGCGCGCCGTGCTCGACCTGTTCACCGCCTACGAATCCACACGCCGGGAGCATCTGGGCTTTGTGGCGGTGTGTCGGGACATCGAGCTGGGTGAAGCGCTGTGGCGTGCGGGCGCTGGGGTCAGCGCCATCGTCGCCGAGAGTCAGGCGCCTCCGGTGCGCGGCGCGATAGGAGTGCCCGCGCTGGTGGACGTGCCTCAACTTCTGCTGAACGTGCGCGACGGCGACATCGTGATTGTGGATGCCAACCGCGGATGGCTGATTATCGACCCCGACATGCACCTTATGACCCAGTACCAGCGTCAGGAGATGCACCCCAGCGGCAAACGCTACGTGCTGGGCATCACGCACGAAACCGCCCGCACGCTGGACGATCATCCCGTGCGCGCCATTGCTGTCAGCGAGGACTGGCAGACGGCGGTGCAGTCTCTGGAGGAAGGCGCGGACGGCGCCTTTCTGGATGCGAACGCCAGCGAGCAATGCCTGCTGAATCCCGCCGCACGGCACGCCCTCCTGCAGGGTGCCTCCGGCAAATCGCTGCTGTTGGAACTGCCTGCCCTGCCCGATATGGCGGTATGGCGCGCTATCGCCGAGTCCTCCCTGCAGGCGGTCATCACCGTAGTTCTTCCGTCGGTGCAGTCTGGCGATGTTCAGCAGTTTCTGGAGGGTCTGCAGAGAGGGCAGGACGCGATTGAGCAGGAACGCGGAGCGCAGCTCTTTCAGGATGTCCTGCTGGGCGGATGGACACCGCCATTTCCCCCGCCCGAAGTGCCGGAAGTCGCCACCATCCGCGCGCTGTACCTGCGCCAGCCGCAGACTGCGTCATGGTTCCAGCCGGAGTGGCTACAACACGTCGAGAACCTGACCCTGATGGCACAGACCCGCCTGCTGGCAAGCGGAATCCTGCTGGGCGAGGAAAGCGAGTGGCTGGTGCCGATTGCCGTTGGCGTCGGAATCAGCGAGCTGCTCGTGCCGCCACACTGCACTGGTCGCGTAAAGGAGATGATCCCGTACCTTTCGTACGAGCAGTGCCGCAATCTGGTGCACACCCTGCAAGCCTCGAACGATGCCCCTGGCAGTCGACGACGGGCACGCCGCTTCTATCAGCGCTTGAAACGCCAGATGCAAAACGAGTAAACTCTGTACGGAAAACCGGAACGCCCCATATGCTGTCAGAAGGAGGGAGAAACCATGCTGATCAGTCCCGAACTGAACCGAGCGATCAACGCACAGATTGGACGGGAGCTGCTGGCGTCCAACCAGTATATCGAGATCGCCTCGTATTTCGACGGGCGCGCTCTGAAGAAGCTGGCAGCGCTGTTCTTCGAGCAGTCGGATGAGGAGCGCGAGCACGCGATGAAGTTCATCCGCTACCTGAACGAGGTGGGTGGTAGCGTGGAGATACCTGCAGTGGATGCGCCTAAGAGCAGCTTTGAAAACGCCAGAGAGGCGGTTGCGCTGGCTCTGAAATGGGAGATGGACGTCACCAGACACATCAACGACTTGATGACCATGGCGATCGAGCAGAAGGACTACGCCGCACGCGAGTTCCTCGACTGGTTCGTGAAAGAGCAGATCGAAGAGGTCTCCAAAATGCAGGACCTCCTGCAGATTGTGGAACAGGTCGGAGAGCACTACCTGGTGATGGTGGAAGCCTACCTCTCGCACGGTGATGGTGAGGACTAGCGCGTACGACTGCGGCAATTGAGAGGAGGGGTCGGCTCTTTGAGATCAGCCTCGCGCTGGCGCACAGTAGAACAGCTTATGCAACAGGGAGTAGAGCAGAACATCTACTCCTGCTGTGTCACCATGGTGGGCGATGCGCAGTGGGTATGGTACGCCGCCAGCGTGGGGCTTGCAGACCCCGAAAAGGGATCCGAAGCAAACACCGACACCCTTTTTGACCTCGCTTCCCTCACCAAGCCTGTAGCTTGCGCCTCCAGCATTATGGCACTGGTGGAAGAGGGGGTGCTGCCGCTGGAAGCGCCGGTCTCCTCGCTGATTGAGGAGGCGCCGTCGTGGTTCAAACGCATCCGCCTGCGCCACCTGCTCACCCACACATCTGGATTGCCCGCGTGGAAGCCATTCTACGAGCAGGCGCAGGGAGACGCATTCATGCCAGTAGTGCTGAACACCCCACCCATGCGTCTGCCGGAAGTGGACTATGAATACAGCGACCTGAACTACATCCTGCTGGGCGAGGTGGTGCGCCGGGCGACCGGCAAGAGCCTCGCAGAGTTCGCGACGGAACGCATCTTCCAGCCAGCGGACATGCCCGACACTCTCTATAATCCCGGCGAGAGTTACCTGCACCGTGTAGCCGTCACCGGCAACTGCCCATGGCGAAAGGGACAGACCCTGCGCGGCGAGGTGCACGATGCGAACGCGTGGGCGATGGGTGGGGTTAGCGGTCATGCGGGGTTGTTCTCCACTGCGACCGATCTGGCGAAGTTCTGTCAGAACCTGCTTCGCGATGGCAACAGTGTACTGAGCGCTTTGACGGTCCGGCAGATGTTTCAGAACCAGATTGCGGGCATCGGCGGACAGAGTTTCGGCTGGTTCACCACCCCCAACGAGATGCTTCCCCGCGCGAACCTCCTGCCCGACACCTGTATCGGGCATTCGGGCTTCACCGGTACGGCGCTGGTGCTGAACCGCCAGCCGGAGTTTTTCATCGTGCTGTTGAGCAACCGCGTGTATTGCGCCTTCGAGGGCGACCTCTGGCTTCCACACCGCCGTAGACTGTTCAACGCTCTCGGCGCATTGCTAACGTAGCCCCACCGAGAGGCACAGTGGTGTCATTGCTT
>CAKZNX010000329.1 GCA_937132045.1 uncultured bacterium | reverse complement strand
GCACGGGCGCTCGTGCTGGGGATACTGCTGGTACCAGTCAACGTCTACTGGGTGATCGTGGCGGAACTGCGCTGGTACGCTATCCTCACGCTCAACCCGCTGTTCGTCACGCCCATTTTCTATTTGTTCGTGCTGGTTGGTCTCAATGCGCTCCTGCGTCGTATCGCCCCACGATGGGCACTGTACCCGGCAGAGCTGGTCATCATCTACATCATGCTGGTGATATCGTGCACCGTCGCCACGCACGATTTCATCATCAACCTCATCTCTCTGATGGGATGGGCGCGATGGTTTGCCTCCCCCACCAACCGCTGGGAGGACACCCTGTTCCCACACCTGCCTCGCTGGTTGCTGGTGTGGGATAAAGAGCTGCTGGAAGGCTTCTTTCAGGGCAATAGCACTTTCTATCGGTGGGACGTGGTTGGCATGTGGCTGGCGCCGCTCGCCTTCTGGAGCCTGTTCATCCTGATAGCGGGCTGGACGATGCTGTGCCTCAACACAATTTTTCGCCGCGCATGGATGGACCAGACGCGCCTTTCCTTCCCCATTGTGCGTTTGCCCCTCGCCCTCACCGAACCGCTAACGCCCGGTTCCATGATACGCACACGCGCCCTGTGGCTGGGCTTTCTCTTTGCGGCTGGATTGGACCTGCTTAACGGCTTGCACGAGTGGTTTCCTGCCCTGCCCCATTTCCAGACGCGCGCGGTGCCCATCCAGTTCACCCAGCCGCCATGGACGGCAGTCGGCTGGTTTGTGCGCACCTTTTATCCCTTCGCCATCGGGCTGGCGTATCTGGTTCCCCTCGACGTCTCCTTCTCGTGCTGGTTCTTTTATCTGTTCATCAAGGCGCAAATGATTATCGGCTACCAGCGGGGCTACAGCAACATCCCGGATTTCCCTTACGTGAGCGAGCAGGGCATCGGCGCATGGGTTACATTCGGTGTGCTGTTGCTGTACGCCAGCAGGGCGTATCTTAAAGAGATACTCTCTGCTGTCTGGCGCGGAGACCGGTCGCTGGACGCTGGTGAACCGTTGTCGTACCGCGTGGCGGTAGTGGGTGCACTGGCAGGACTGACCGCCTTCACCGCCTTCTGGTGGCTGGCGGGGATGAGCCTGATGTGGGTGCTGTTGATGGTCGCTACCTATTTTCTGCTGGCGATATGCATCACCCGTGTGCGCGCCGAGGCGGGCGGACAGCACACCGTGTGGGACCTGGAACCGATCCGCCTCTTCCGCCTGTTCGACTCCACGCTGATGACGCCTGCTACCATGGCAGCGGCTGCCCTCAGCCACTGGTTCTGGCGACTGAACCGCAGTCACATCATGCCCAGCCAGATGGAAAGCTTCAAGCTGGCACAGGAGCACGGCATCCCTCTGCGCAAGCTGGTGTTACCCATCGTGCTGACTCTGGCTGTGGCAACGGTCGCGGGGCAGTGGGCATGTCTTCACGTACTGTACCGCGAGGGTGCGCTGGCAAAGTGTCGCGGCTTTGCGAGGTGGACCGGCGTGGAGAGCTTCAACTGGCTGGATGGCGCCATCAAGTCGGGCTTCCAAGCGGAACTGAACCGCTGGGGAGTGGTGGGCGTATCCAGCCTGTTCACCCTGCTGCTCTATGTCCTGCGCACGCGCTTCGTGGGCTTCCCATTCCACCCGCTCGGCTACTGTATCGGTCCTGGGCTGGTGTGGTTGTGGCTGCCTTTCTTCATTGCGTGGCTGGTGAAGTTCTTCGTCCTGCGTTATGGCGGATTGCGCATGTATCGGCGGACCTTGCCTTTCTTCCTCGGGCTGGTGCTGGGCGACTACACGATGGGCGCACTGTGGTCGCTAATAGGGGTGGTGTGGGGCGTGCCCACTTTGCAGATATTCCATTGAGAACGCGACGCCGGGCGAATGCCCGGCGCCACAATTACTTCGCCAGTTCCTCTGGACCAGGCTGATCCGGCGGTGGCTCCAGCGGCAGGCGGAAGAGGAATGTGGACCCCTTGCCCTCCTCGCTTTCCACCCAGATCTGCCCGCCGTGGCGCTCTACCAGATGCTTCACAAGGAACAGACCGATACCGGTACCTCCTGCCTCGCGCGTATCGCGGTTATCCACGCGGTGGAACCGCTCGAAAATCCTGGGCTGGTGGTCTTTCGGGATGCCGATGCCCTGGTCGCTGACGCTTATGAGCACCGTCTCGCCCTCGAACACGCCCGTCACCCGAACCTGTCCACCTCGCGGCGAGTACTTGATGGCATTGTTGATGAGGTTGGTGAGAATCTGGTCTACCTTGTCCTCGTCCGCGACGATGGTCGGGAAGTCCTCGCGGAAGTCGAGCACGATCTGGTGCTTAGTGGTATATGACCGCTGGATGGTCGCCACACGCTCCGCCAGACTGGGCAGGTCGATGGGCTTCGGGTTCAGTTGCAGTGCCCGTCCCGACTCGATGCGCGACACGTTCAGCAGGTCGTCGATCAAGCGCTTCAGCCGGTCGGTTTCGGTATCGATAATCTGCAGGAACTCGCGCTGGGTCTCCCGGTCATAGAACCCCTCGGTGTCCTGCAGCAGCGTGGAGACGAAGCCTTTGATGGAAGTGAGCGGGGTGCGCAGCTCGTGCGACACCGTGGAGACGAAGGCAGTCTTCATGCGCTCTACGTTGCGGATTTCGGTGATGTCGTTGAAGATGGCGACGGCACCGAGCAGGTCATTCTCCTCGTCGCCGCGCACGATGGCTGCCTGCACCTGAAAGATGCGCTCCGCCTCGCTCTCGTGGTCCTTCACCGCTATCTCTGCAGCGCCTTCGTTCTTCTCGTCCAGCGCGGTCTCGAACAGCTCGCGCACCTTTTCGATGGCGATGACGTCTTTATAGGGCTTGCCGATCACGTTCTCGCCGTTCGTGATGCCGAAGATGCGTCGTGCGGAGGCGTTCATCTGCGTGATGCGCTCGTGCTTGTTCACCATCACCAGCCCAGCATACAGACTCTCGATGGTGTGCACCAGCTCCTCTTTCTCTTCCACCACCTCACGATACATCTGTGCGCTGATGATGACCGCCGCCGCGTTCTTCGCGAGGCGTTCGAGCAGGCGCACGTCCTCGTCGATGAAGGTGCCTCCATAACGCTTGTTGAACACGTGCACCACACCGATGGTGATGCGGTCGATCACGCGGTTCTCTTCATCCCGCTTCTCCACGATGAGGGGCGCGCTGACACCGTTGCGGATACGCAACAGCGCCACATGTTCCTGCAGAGTGCGGGGGTCGTTCACCGCGTCGTGAAAGATAATGGGCTGCGAGGAGCGAAACACCTCGCCACTGATGCCCTGTGTGGCACGCACACGAAAGCTCCTGATCTCATCATCAGTCAGACCAAACGCCGGGCGTACCGCATACAGCTCGCCGCTCTCGCGGTCGAACAGCATAAACACGCATTTCTCCGCCTGAAGGATCATGGCAATACGATGAACGAGGCGTTTCAGGGTCTCCTCAAACTCGGTGATGGCGGTCGGTGTTTCCACCGTCTCGGCGGTACTGCGGTACTTTTGCTCCAGCTCGCGGTAGCTGCGCTGTAACTCCTGCAAGTCGCGCTCCAGCTTGGCGATGTATCGGTCCTTCTCTTCCAGGTTTTTCTGGAGTGCTTCTATATGTGAGCGCAGTTGAAACACGTTGTCCATAATCGACCTGTTCCTCTCCTGCATACTACGGATGGTTCCTCTGCACCGAAAGGATTATAACACACAGCTTTTGGGACTGCAACAGGAACGGAGAGCGATTGTCGCAAGTGATACGCTGTTCAGCCCCACATGGTTAGGCGCTGCGTCCAGTACAATAGTTCCATATCTCTGTCAGGGAGATTGGAGGATATGTAGAAAATCGCGCGCCGCATCCATTTGCATCTCCACTTCGCGCCGGCACCAGTTCCAGGCGCTCTCGTCCAGCTGGAAATGCTTCTGGATGCTCTCGGGGATGTCGGGCAGGCGTTCGCCCTGTTCCCCTGCCCCGATACTGCAGGATATTCGGTCGCCCAGATACACCGCGCTCACCTGCTGGAAGAAGGGCGAATCGGACACAGGATTGTGGTGCTGGAGCATCCCTTCGGCGAATACCGGCGGCAGATTCCAGACCTCCGCCATCCGCGCACCAACTTCGCAGTGGGTAACGCCGAGCATCTCCTGTTCTGTGGTAACGACCTCCTCCAGCGAGTCACAGCACTCCACAACAGCGCGATATTCCGCGGGGAAGGTCTGGCTCAGGAACAGGATGCCCAGATCATGCAGCAGACCAGTCAGGAACATCTCTTCCCGCAGGATCAGGTCTTTGCGCAGGTGCTTGGCAAGCACTGAGGCTGCCAGCCCCGTTTCCAGCGAATGCTCCCAGAATCGCTGTCTGTTCACCGGGCATCTAGCGCCGTGCCTGAGTACGAGACGCACGGTGGCTACGCCGATCGCCAGATTGCGAATAGTCTCGAAGCCTAGCAGGATAACCGCGTGCGACAGGGTGGTGATGCGCCGGGGGAAGCCATACCGTGCCGAGTTGACCAGCCTCAGCACCTTGGAAGCCAGCACCTCGTCCATACCAATAACCTTCTGCAGTTCCTGCGCACTGCAGGTAGGGTCATTGGTCAGCTCCATCACCCTGGTGATGACGGCAGGCATCGGGGGCAGGTTCTCCAGGCTTTGCCGGATGGCTGTCTCCAATTGTCGACTGTCTATAGATGCTCCTCTGTTCGGCGCGAAGGAAAGCTCTCCCATCGGTTCCCCCTGACTCTTCCGATGTTTCACGCGGCACACGCCGTTACCTGATTGAACATGTCCGCAACCTCAAGGATCAGCGCCACCCGTCCGTCACCCAGAATGGTGGCGCCGGAAACACCGCTGATCTCGCCGAGATAACGGCTGAGCGACTTGATGACCACTTCCTGCTCGCCGATCAGGTGGTTCACCACCAGCCCCAGCTGGCGCTCGCCCAGACCGACCACCACCACGAACATCGGCTCTTCGCTCTTGCAGTCCATATATTCGCCGTAGAAGTGCGCCTGCAGGCTGAGAAGCGGCAGGCTACGTCCGCGCAGGACAATCACCGGTCGCCCACCCACAAACTGTATCATCCCCGTATCGATTCTCAGCGTCTCCAGCACACTGCTGAGCGGAATGGCATATACCTGCCCGTTCACTCTCACCAGAAGCGCCCGGATAATCGCCAGCGTCAGCGGCAGTCTGACGGAGATGCGGGTGCCTTTGCCGGGTGTGCTGTCGACATCCACGACACCACCCACGCGCTGGATGTTGCTGCGCACGATGTCCATGCCCACTCCGCGCCCAGATACTTCAGTGACCTCCTTCGCGGTACTGAAGCCCGGCGCGAAGATGAGGCTGAGAGCCTCACGGTCGCTCAGGCGTTCGGCAGCATCCCGTGTCAGCACCCCTTTGCGAACAGCCACTTCGCGCAGGTGGTTCGCGTCCATACCCTTGCCGTCATCCTCAATCTCGATAAGGATGTAGCTTTCCTCGTGGCGGGCGCTGAGGCGAATGGTCCCCTGCCGCGGTTTGCCCAGCGCCTCCCGCTGCTCGGGCGGCTCGATACCGTGGTCCACACTGTTGCGCAGCATGTGAATCAGCGGGTCGCTGATAATCTCGATGACCGAACGGTCGAGCTCGGTCTCCTGCCCTTCCATCACCAGGCGCACTTCCTTGCCGAACTTCTGCGCGAGGTCGCGGATCATGCGCGGGAAGCGGTTGAACACGTGCTCGATGGGCAACATCCGCGCCTTCATGATATGTTCCTGAAGCTCGTCGGTGATGCGCCCGATGTGCGCGGCTGCCTCCAGCAGGCTATCCACGAGCTCGTCGCGCTGGAAACGCTCCTCAAACTCTCGCCCCAGCTGAGCCACGCGCGTGCGGTCGATCACCAGCTCGCCCACCAGGTTCAGCAGGGTGTCCAGGCGCTCCACATCCACCCGCACCGTCTGCGATACCGCTCGCGCATGGCTCGTCGCTTTTTCCGCCTCTACAGAGGGGGAAGCCGCCAGTTGCGTGGGCGACTCTTTCTCTGGCTCCTCGGCAGGCGGCGCCGTCGGCACAGAGGCAGGTTCGTTCCTGTGGTTCCATGGACGAACCTCCACATCGCGTATCTCGCTAATCTGCAGGAGCACATGACGCAGGTTATCGATAGGTTTGTCTGTCGCAACCAGCAGCTGGAAGAAGTCATCGAACTGCTCGTTGTC
>CAKZNX010000328.1 GCA_937132045.1 uncultured bacterium | reverse complement strand
CTACGCGCGCTTTACCCGCTGACCTGCTTGTTCATGCAGCACTTCTTGTACTTCTTTCCACTACCGCATGGACACGGGTCGTTGCGCCCCACCTTCAGCGTCCTCACCACCGTGCCGACAGCCGCCGTGCGGGTAGCGGTCCTGCCTGAGGCGTCGCCTTCCTCGGATGCCGCCATATCTCCAGCACCCGACATGCTGGTGACCTGCACCGTAGGCTGAGGTTGAGGAGGCGCCACCTGACCATGGTATATCCAGCGCACCACCTCTTCCTGTATGGAACCCAGCATGTGCTGGAACATTTCGTATGCTTCCTTCTTGTATGCCACCAGCGGATCTTGCTGGGCGTAACCACGCAGTCCGATGCCCTCGCGCAGGTAGTCCATATTGGCGAGGTGTTCCATCCACTTGTCATTGATGAAGCGAAGCATCACCCAGCGCTCCAGCGCCCGCATCACTTCCGAGCCCAGTTCCTCTTCACGCTGGGCATAGCCCTGCAGGACCACCTCCTCGAGGTAGTCTGTCAGCCGGTCGGCAGGGTGAGACCTCAGGTCATCCACCGTCAGCCAGCGTGAAATGCCGAACAACTCCTCGAGCCGGCGGAACAGTCCCTCGGCATCCACCTCGGCGCTGCGTGTATCCTGCAGAGTGAACATCATCACCGAGTCCTGAACCTTCTCTCGCACGAAATCGTGGATGGTGGCGGTGAGAGGGTGCCCTTCCAGAATACGGCGGCGTTCGCTGTAGATGACGCGACGCTGTTCATTCATCACTTCGTCGTATTCCAGCACGTGCTTGCGAATTTCAAAGTTGTACGCCTCCACCTTCTTCTGCGCCTTCTCAATCAGGCGAGAGAGCAGCTTCACGTCCACGCTTTCGCTCTCCTCCCACATGGCGAGCAGGCGCTGCTTGGACGGGTCGCCGAACCGGCGCCACAGTTCATCTTCCAGCGACACGTAGAACCGGCTCTCACCGGGATCGCCCTGACGCCCTGAGCGCCCGCGCAGCTGGTTGTCAATACGGCGGGACTCGTGACGCTCGGTGCCGAGGATGAACAAGCCGCCCAAGCTGCGAACCTCTTCCGCTGCTTTAGAGCGCTCCGCTTCGCTGAGAGGGGGAGGGGGTAAGGCGCGTCCGCGTCGGTACGACTGCCACTGCAGTTCGTCCTCTTCGTCCATTTCCTCGCCCTCGGCGGGCACATGCGGGGCGACACTGCCTCCCAGAATGATGTCCACACCGCGTCCCGCCATGTTGGTGGCGACGGTTACCGCGCCTTTGCGCCCAGCCTCCGCGATGATGATGGCTTCCTTTTCATGGTATTTGGCGTTCAGTACGTTGTGCGGCACGCCGTGCGCGAAAGCCTCGCGAAGGTATTCGATGTTCTCGGGTGGTGCGCCAATCAGGTGGATGGCTCGCTGCAGGTTTTCGGGCAGGTTCATGTCCGGCACGATGCCCAGTTCGCGCGCCATCGGGGTCAACGCGCTGAGGCTCAGGTCATCCAGCCGGCGGTTCATCAGGGCGCGGTATTCCTTCTTCTTGTCGTTGGAAATCTCTTTGCGCTTTTCCAGCTCATCGCGCAGGATGTGGATGAGGCAGAGTAGTTTTAGACGGTCCGGGCGCAGGCGGTCGCTCACCTTCTCGGACATCTCTATGGAGCGCGTACCAACCAGCACCGGCTGCTGTTTCACGTACAGGCGCAGGATATCCGTCGCGATGCCGCGGAACTTCGCCTCTTCGGTCTTGTAGATGACATCCGGCTGGTCGGCACGAACCATCGGCTTGTTGGTGGGCACCACCACCACGTCCAGCCCGTAGATTTTGCGGAACTCATCCTCTTCCGTCTTGGCGGTACCGGTCATGCCCGCCAGCTTCTTGTAGAGGCGGAAGTAGTTCTGGAAGGTAATGGTGGCGAGGGTCTGGTTTTCCTGCCGGATGGGCACGCCCTCCTTCGCCTCAATCGCCTGATGCAATCCGTCGGAGTAGCGCCGTCCGAACATGAGGCGACCAGTGAACTCGTCCACGATGATAATCTCACCGTCGCGCACCACATAGTCCACATCGCGCTTGAAGATGGTGTGTGCCTTCAAGGCGGCATTGACGTGGTGCATCAGCTCGGGGTCTTCGGCAAGGTTCTTCACGCCCAGCCCCTGTTCCACGCGCTGAATGCCCTCTTCGGTCAGCGTCACAATCTTCTGCTTCTCTTCCAGCGTGAAGTCGCGCTGAGCCTGCAGATGGCGTACCACACGGTCAACCCGATAGTACAGGTCGGTGGACTCGCCGGCGTAGCCAGAGATAATCAGGGGCGTGCGCGCCTCGTCGATGAGGATGCTGTCCACCTCATCCACGATGGCATAGTTCAGCTCGCGCTGAACCACATCCTGAATAGAGAAAGCCATGTTATCGCGCAGGTAGTCGAAGCCGAACTCGTTGTTGGTGCCGTAGGTGATGTCGGCGAGGTACGCCTCTTTGCGGTGACACTCTCGCAGGTGCGTGTAGCGCGGGTCGGGCGCCTGATAGCCGGGCGTGTAGATGTAAGAGCCGCCGATCTCCCCAGTTTCGGGGCTTTGCCCCTGAATGACGCCGACGCTCATGCCCAGAAAGTGATAGATGGGACCCATCCACACCGCGTCGCGCCGGGCGAGGTAGTCGTTCGCCGTGACGAGGTGCACGCCTTTGCCCTCCAGCGCGTTCAGGTAGATGGGCAGGGTCGCCACCAGCGTTTTGCCCTCTCCCGTCTTCATCTCAGCGATGCGCCCGTCGTGCAGAACCATGCCACCGATGAGCTGCACGTCGAAGTGGCGCATCTTGAGCGTGCGTTTGGAAGCCTCGCGTACCACCGCAAAGGCTTCGGGCAGGATGTCGTCCAGCGTTTCGCCTTTAGCGAGTCGGTCGCGGAACTCGTCGGTTTTGGCGCGCAACTGCTCGTTGCTGAGAGAGGCGATAGTGTCTTCAAGGGCGCTGATCTTCTCGGCTACCTTGCGGTAGCGTCGGATGTCGCGTTCGTTGCTATCGAAAAGGCTGAGCAGAGCTCGCATGATGTACTCCTTCGGCGCTTGCGGCGCACCTGTGAACTGCTCGCACTGTCATTGTCGGTTGAGCGACGATTGGTGACTATACCGTTCGCACGCTTAGATGTTACCACCAGATACGGCTGGAAGTCAAAGGGGCGAGAACACAGTCGGTGCGAGCGGCGCTCGAGCACAATGGTGAAGGCACCACCGGAGACACCATGTTACCGCTGGGCTTCAAGGGATAGCACACCCACATAACTCTCAATCATCCGGTGCAGGTCGAAGTGTGCCTGCACGTGCTGGCGGGCGAGGGTGCCCATTCGGGCACGCTCCTCAGGATGCCGGAGCAGGTACACGATGTGCAGTGCCATCGCCTCTTCGTCCTGACAGGGCGCGAGGAAGCCTGTCTCGCCATGCACAATGACGTCTCGAACCGCGCCCACCTCGGTGCTGACCGCTGGCACACCACACGCGCCAGCTTCGATGAGCGCCATTGGCAGCACTTCGGTATCGGAGGTGAGCGTCGCCACGTCCAGCGTGCGCCATACAGCGGGGATGTCCTTCAGCGCGCCGGTGAAAACCATACGTGCCCCGCCCGGCAGGTTTCGGCTGAGCGCTTCCAGCTCGTTGCGGAGTTCGCCGTCACCCACCACGAACGCCTTCGCTTGCGGCACTTCCGCCAGCACACGGTCTGCCACGCGCAGGAAGCGGAAGAGGTTCTTTTCGGGACGTAGCCCTGCCACGATACCGAACGCCGGTATATTGGGGAGCAGTCCCCATGCCTCGCGCAGGTTGGCGCCTGCGGGTGTGAAGCGCTGAAGGTCTACTCCGTTCGGGATGACCACCACCTGCGGCGCCTGCCATCCTTCGCATTCCAGCAGGAACTGCCGATGCGTCTCGGAGAGCGCCACCAGTACATCTACGCGACCGGACGCCAGCCAGCGCGCCACCGCCATCTCGCGGGTGCGCTTGAACTTGCCGAAGGAGTGCACTGCGACAACCAGCTTTTGCGTTAAGCGCAACCGTCGGGCAATCAGCGCGTAGGCGATGGACAGGGGCGCGTCCACCGTCAGGATGACATCAGGATGCAATTGCTTCAACAGACGCAGGAAGCGTGGCAGGATGCCGAGGTCGGCTCGGGATGCGCCCTGCAGGGCGTGAACACTCAGCCCATGGTGAGCCATCTCTTCACCCACCGCCCCCGGCTGGTACAGGGCGCAGACTTCCACATCGAAATGGGCACGCAGTTGCAGGGCGAGCTGCTGAAGAATCCGTTCCGCTCCTCCCACATGGTAGGCGGCGTGCAGTATCAACACCTTCTGTTTGCCTGATGGCGACGACATTCGTTCACACCTGAACGGTCTGTTCCTGCAGAGTAAGGGCAGGGGTGTCGGCAAGCCACCGCGCCGAGGGGTCATCGGAAATGTCGCGAACGGTTAACCGGTAGCGGCGCCCCTGGCGCAGTCGGTCAACGCGAAGGCGAACGAGGTTGCCGTCAACTTCCAGCTGCTGTATCTGCACCGCCGGAGTGAATTGGTAACAGACCTTGTCGCGGGCATTGCGCGCATCCAGCCGCTTGTTGAACACCAGCAACACCACATTGTCGGGCAGACGCTGCGCTTTCACCACGCGGGGCGGGTCGGTGTACTGGTACAACCCGAGCATGTACTCGTATAAAGTCGTGCTTTGCACCCCAATCCGATTACAGGCATCCCGAAAACGTCCGATCCAATCCCACGAGCGCCGGTTCTGAGGCTGTGAGCCGATGTCTGCCTGTATCATCAGCGGAAGGTTGGGCTGAACTGCCCGTGCTGTCCTCACCAGCGGCTGGTAGGCGCGCACGTAGTCCGGCGGCAGTTCTGCCTTTACCCAGTCGGGCCAGTGCGTCTGCAGGCAAACCATATCGGGACGCACCCGACGAACGAGCTCCGCGATGTCCTGTCCGTGCACCTCCTTCACAAATTGCACCGGGTCGGGCGTATCGATCGCCAACACCCAGAGCGTGACCATCGCTCTCGGATGGGACTGCCGGATGCCACCCTCGCCGTTCACCAGGTCATCCAGAAACGCCGTATGCCACTCGGCGCGAAGTTCCACCCATCGCGCGTACAGTTCCGGCTGATTGCGCCAGAAGAGACGGTGTGATTCGTCGATGAACTCCGGCGGCGGCTCGCCGGAACCGGTCTTGGCGAACAGGTTGCGGCAGCGGTCACACAAACAGCCGTAAGCCGGGGCTGTGGGTCCGGGATATTCGGGGAAGAACGGCTCCATAATGTGCACACCGTCGAACGGATGCAGACGCAACATGCGCACCATCTGCGCTTTCTTCCACTGACGGTAGCCGTGATGGTTCAGGCACAAACGGGTATATCCATCATTCACAGGCTGGCGGGTGACCATGCGCCACTCCTGCCATCCCGGCGGCAGGTCGGTGGTGTCGTAGGTGCCGTTGCCGAAGGTGGCGTAGTCGACGTGCATCCTTCGCCGCCGGAGCGCGTCCAGCAGTTCGCGGTTGAAGCGGCTATCCCGGGTGACGATATACTGCACGCCGCTGAAGCCATGCACCGCCAGCTCCTCGGCGATGCTCTCGGCACTGCGGTTCGCGTAGTAGCGTCCCAGAAACGGGTCTATCTGCACACAACGTGTGGGTATCTTCATCCTGCTATCCCGTTTGCCATCCACTCCATCAGAGACACTGTCGCTACCGCACCGGCACGACCACCCGGCTGGGGGACGCGGCTTTGATGGTCGGCTCGCCCCACGATGCCCAGTCGGCGGTGGAGTCGTCCTTCGCGCCCACGTCGGCAACCAGGCGCAACCGGATTGTCTGCCCGGCGAACGCCGACAGGTCGGCGGTCAGCTCGCGCCACGCACCCTGCACACCTGTGCCTTCCGCGAGGCGGTGCACCGCGCCCTGCTCGTCAATCAGCTCCACGCGAAACAGTACGCCATCGCTAGGATTGCCACCGTCGCGTAGACCGATGTAGGTGTGGAAGACGCACGGTGCGCCTGGCAGTTTTATCGGCTTTAGCTCCGCCCAGGTGTAGCCCACCCCGCCGATGTATGGCGGATGCATGAAGATGCCCCTGCGGGCAACGCCTCCCACGGGCAGGTCGCCTGTGTAGTACAGCGCACCTGTTCCGCCCGGGTCAGGCATATCCTTCTGTCCACGGCGCGCAATGCCCCATGTGGTGACGGCATTGGTGAGCTGCTCGATCACCGGCTGTATCTCATCCACACGCAGACGAACCTCGGAGCGGTGCGGGGCAATGCCGTTGCGAAGGACGAGACGCAATACCCCTCCCGCACCGACAGGCAATGCCGTATCCACCTGCACGTCCACATGCGACGGGAGGCTGCCAGCGGTCAACGCGAGGGACTTCGGGGAGACCTGCCAGCCTGTGTCCACAGACAGTTCCAGCACGAGCCTTTCGCCAGCCTTTGGTGCAATGCGCCAGACGGGAACCAGCCGCAGGAGATTGGGCGTCGTCCAGCCGCCAGCCTCTACTCGCCAGCGCACCGGTTCCACCACCAGAATCAAAATCTCCCGGGTCTCGCCGTTTGCTGTCGCGCGAACCAGCACCTGCTCGCCGAGGTTCAGGTCGGCGTCTGCCCTCACCACGCCGTTCGCAAAGGTTCCTCCCTCCACTTGCCAATGTACCTGCGTGACGCCGTGCGCAATGATCCGAACCTCGCCGCCAGGCACCACCTCGCTGCGCTCTGGCGCGATGTGCCAGGTCGGCTTTCCGGAGAACTGCAGCTCGTAGCGGATGGCGCCTGCAACGGGTTCAATCCACGTTGCCTGTCCACTGTCGCGCACCGTCGGCTTGGCGGTCTCCTTTCCCTCCACGTCGAAGGCTCGGCACGACACCAACGCTCCGCGCACGCCGTAGGGTCGGTTGACGCGAAACGCCTCCTTGCCGCTGATGCGGATCACCTGCAGACGGTGCTGAGCCGTGCGCCGGATGGCTAAAGCGCCGTCCGAGGATGCCTCCGGCGTGTGCAGGATCTCTCCGCGCCCGTCCAGATAGATATAGGCGTCGCTTCGCAGGTAGTCTGCCTTGCGTCCATTCACCAGAGCGGAGTAGCTCAGCAACTGGTCCTTCTGATAGGCAAGCCACCCCGCAGGCGGAAGGTCAAAAGCACGAGAGCCGATGTTCACCCGCCAGTTTTCGGCAGGATGGTCGTTTAACCAGAGTTTCAAGCCGTTCGGGTACTCCACGTACAGCTGCCGGCGGGTGCGGGGCAGGTCGCGCACAATCGCCTCGGAGACGCTGACCAGTCTGGAGCCGTCCCAGTAGGCGATGCGTGCTGGTGCCAGCAGACCGTAGCGCGCCTGCACCTGCTGGAGCATGTAGTAGCTGCGACAGGTGCGCTCGATACCGTGAGCCTCTTCCACCAGCCAGCCGATATGTCCGTACGCCAGCGTGTGCAGAAGGAAGCGGTCGATGGCGTTGTCGATGCGGTCAGGCGCCCGCCAGTCCGGGATCGGTTCGCAGAACCAGGCTGTCCACCCCATGCCGATGTCGCACTCTTTGGTGTGAATCTGGTACAGGTCAAACACGGGCAGAAGAGGCTCCACCGCAGGCGGACGTCCGTTGTACGCGAGCGCGTAGTTGCCGTCTGCCAGCCCCGCATACAGCCATTGGTAGGTGCCTTCCGAGAAGATGGGACCCCCGTACACCCGCGAGTCGTTGCGCAGGAGCTCACCGTAAGCATAGAAGGTCTGAGCGAAGGTTCCGGCGCCGGGCACCCGGGCGTCGTAGTCGTTGTAAGCCCACGGGGCGACGGCGGTGTGCACGTCGGTGTAGGCGCTGTTCGGGTTGTATTTTGCCTTAATCTGCGGGGCGAGCACGGCGTCAAACTCCACCGCTTTCAATGGCTTTAGCGCCCAGTTGCGGGGCCAGGCGGGGCGCCATTCGCCGTCCGGCTGTTGCTGAACGAAATCGGGATTCCAGTGTTCGTTGACCGGCGCGAAGTCGGTGTAGTTGGTATAAAGGCCACTGAACCAGCCCAGCGAACGCTGGTGCGCCACGAACGCCTGCAGTGCTTCGTCGCCGCCTTTGCCAGGCGCAGCGCGGGTACGCAGGGTGAAGCTCTCGCCGCCGTCGCGCCACGAGATTTCGTGGTTGCACTGTATCAACTTCTCAATGCCGTATGCCCTCAACATCCGACCGCGCTTCTTTTCCGCCTCATAATCGGCTGGTCCCCACGTCTCCTGCCACAACCGGTCCACCGCCATCTTCGCATGCAACCCCACCGGATTGGCAATCACCGGCAAGACCTCCTCAAACATCGGCGAGACGGTAATGAACAGCCGCTCGAACATCGGGTTGCGGTTGCCGTCGGTTTTGGGGAGGTAACGTATCCCACCGTGTATACGGGCGACGCTTCCGGCTGCATACTCCGCACCGTACGGTTCCGAGCCGTTGCTGCGGTACCAGTCCAGCCACAGCGAGCTGAACAGCCAGCGGTTGCCTGCGCGGGATTGCAAAACCGTCGGGTGCGAACCTCCGTAGGTGATGTATGGAACGTAGATAGCCCGAGGCTGAACCACGCCCGTGAACTGCCCGAAGCGCAGCTCTGTTGCCTTCCCCGTGCGGTTGATGACATCCACAACCAGCGATTTCTGCGCAATCTGCAGGCGCAATAGGGTACCGTCGGTGTACTGCGCGATGACGACACGAGTCTGCCGGCGCACGTCCTGCAGTTTCACATCGCTCAGCGAGTCACCAAAGGTAACGCCTGAGTCCGCTATCTGCCAGACCGGCCTGCCATTCCACTCGGCGCGCAAGCCGTTCAGCCCGCGTGTGGCATCGAACCGATACACCAGCCTGCCATCCTTGCCCTCATACACGAAAGCGAATCGCCCCGTGCCGTCAGGGTTTACGCCGTTTCTGTACACGCCGCTGAAGTGCATGGGCAGAATGGTCATCTCCCGCGTGGGGAAGGGGAGCTTGCCCGGTCCGGTGTTCGCGCCCGGCGACTGCCCCTCAAACAACGTCAGGTTGCGGCGGGCGCGCGGCTGGAACTGCAGCTGGGGAAGCTGCTCGCGGAAGAAGCGCACAGAGTCGAGAAATACCTCGCGCCAGTCGCTCTGCCAGCCGCCGTTGACCTCCAGCCGAACCATCTGGACAGGGGACGCCAGCGCGGGCAGCTTGCGGTGCAGAAGCCACCATTCCTTCCACTCCACCGCGGCGACGTTCACATAATGCTCGGCGCCGATGCCGTCCCGCAGCACCAGCGCAATCTGAACGGGTGGGGTGTCGGGAGGGTTCTCCCAGCTCCACCGGTTGCCATACACCCACATCTCCACGCAGTCCGCCCCATCCGGCACAGTCACCGGCTCAGGGGGGAAGATGGCGATTCGCGCTGCGGATGTTGGCTGTCCGGTTCCTCGATAACGCAGTTCAGCAATGGGACGGTCCCACACGTTCTGTGCTCGGCTGACCTGCAACACCGCCTCGGCGCCGCCCTGCACCTCCACACGCCAACCCAGCAGATTCGCAAAAGTGACGGTGGGTGGGGCAGGCTCCTTGCGGTTTGCCCACACCATCTCGTAGGGACGTTCGCCGACGCGCTCATCGGGATCGGGTTCGCTGATCACTGTCTGGCTCATTGCCGTCATTCCTGCACACAGGAGGCTGAACATCAAGCCGAAACGCAGCATCGCTCTGTGCACCCTCCACAACGGGATGGAGCTCTGTTCGGGAACAGGCGGGGGATTCCTGCTTCCAGCCCTCATGCCCTCTTGACCCTCCCGCGCCGTTACGGTAAACTGAAAGCACACACCGGCTGGGGTGAAGTGCATGACTGAACGTCTGTGGGCGCCGTGGCGCATGCAATACGTCTCTTCCGCTCGGGACAAACCGGAAGGTTGTCTTTTCTGCGACAGGGCACAGGGCGAGTGCACACCGGAAAACCTGGTGCTCTGGCGCAACGAACATGCGCTCGTGATGCTGAACGCCTTTCCCTACACTAACGGACATCTGATGGTCGCCCCGATCCGTCATACCGCCGACCTGAGCGACCTCTCCGACGACGAGCTGCTGGCAGTGGCGAAGCTCGTGCGGGAGTGCGTGAACCTGTTGCAGGCGGCATACCATCCCGATGGCTTCAACATCGGCGTCAATCTGGGCAGGGCAGCAGGCGCAGGTATCGAAGACCACATCCACTGGCATGTCGTGCCGCGCTGGAACGGCGACACCAACTTCATGCCGGTGCTGGCAGACGTGCGCGTCATCCCCGATAGCCTGGAAAACACTTACCAAACGCTGAGACAGATAGTGAACCAGCACGATGGACATGGAATTGACCCTTGACCTGTGGGGCGTGGAGAACCCCGAAGAGGAACTGGAGGAGGTGCGTCAGCAGGCAATAACCTGCACAGCCTGCCGGCTGGCGGAAACGCGCACGAACGTGGTGTTCGGGGAAGGCAACCCCCGCGCGCCGCTGGTGCTCGTGGGCGAGGGACCGGGTGAACACGAGGATGCCACAGGACGTCCCTTCGTCGGGCGGGCAGGGGCTCTGCTGGATCAGGCTCTTCGCGAGAACGGGCTGAGCCGAAAGCACGTGTATATCTGCAACGTCATCAAATGTCGCGCCTCGGTGGTGGAGAATGGGCGTGTTCGTAACCGCCCACCGTATGCGGACGAAATCTCCGCCTGCCACCCATGGCTCGACAAACAGCTCACCATCATCCAGCCTCTGGTGATTGTCTGCCTTGGTGCCCCAGCGGCGAACACTCTGATACACAAGAACTTCAAAATGACTCAGGAACGAGGCATCTGGTACCCCTGTAACTATGCGCGCTATGCCATGGCGACGCTTCACCCAGCATACATCCTCCGCCAAGAGGGCGAGAGTTACCAGCAGAACTATCGCCTGCTTGTTCAGGACATCGCCTCCGCGCGTCAGAAGGTGATCGAGGCGAAAAAGGAACCCAAAACGACCCTGCTTTAGTCTAAAAGCTCGACGGGGCGCTCCGAAATGGGCGCTCTAAAAGGTTGTGTTCATCCTGTTATAGGGGGACGGAACATGGAGCTCACGCAGAGATCGGACAGCTCCGGCGCTCAACCCACCCAGCAGGTTTCGGTATCGTCGGAGCGAACTCAGCAGGTAGGCGCCGGCACCCCGACGGTAATGGGCGCGCCCACAAGAGCTCTTCAGATGGAGTGCCTGCTGGGGCGCGAGATGGGCAACGCCTATGGGGGACGCGAGCACCTGCTGGTGGAGATTACGGGCACAGCGACGGGTATGGGACGGCGATTGCCCCTGAACCTTTGCCTCGTGATTGACCGCAGCGGGTCGATGGAGGGCGAACCGATTGACTACGTGAAACGCGCTTGCGGTTACGTGGTGGACCTGCTTGACCAGAACGACATCCTCTCCATCATCACCTTCTCCGATAGCGTGGATGTGGTCATGCCGGCGCGCCGGGTGGTGAATAAGACGCTCATCAAGGAACACATCCAGCGCATCGAAATCGGTAACACCACCAACCTGTATGATGGGATGCTGGTCGGCTGTCAGCAGGTATCCGCCGTGATGAGCGAGCAGGTGTTGACGCGAGTGCTGGTGTTCACCGACGGCGAGCCAACCTCCGGCATTAAAGATTTCGCCTCCATTGTGCAGCTGGCGGCTGACCAGAAAGCGCGCGGCATTACCATCACCGTGCTGGGCTTCGGTCCAGAGTTCAACGAGGAGCTGCTGGCAGGTATCGCGAGGCGAAGCGGCGGCAACTACTACTATATCCAGCGCCCGGAGCTGATACCGGAGGTCTTCCGGCGCGAACTGGAGTTGCTGATGACCGTCGTGGCGAGGAACGTGCGCCTCATTCTCACCCTGCCGCGCTTCTCGCAGGTGCGTCAGGTGTACGGTGCCGAGCCAAGCGTTCAGGGCAGGGTGGTGGAGATACCGCAGGTGGACATCGAGCGCGGTGCAGTGGTGACGCAGCTGGTGGAGCTGGACCTGCAGATGCGCCCGCCCGGCAGATACCGCGTCGCGAAAGTGGCGCTGGCATACGATGATACTATCACCGGGAGGCTGGAACGCACCGAAGTCGACGCCGTGATGGAGTTCACGCAGGACGTGTCGCGCATCCCGCAAAGCATCCATCCACGAGTGCAGAACGAGATAGAGATACAGCAGCTGTCGCGCAGCCTTGAGCGAACCGTGATGGGCTTGAAGACCCAGCAGCTTTCGGCGGCGGAGGTGCGTAAGGAGCTGGAGCGCACCATGGCGATGCTGTCCAGACAGGGCAGGCTTCAGGAGGCACAGGAGATACAGCAGGCGCTTGCCGCGCTCGGCTCGGATACCTCGGTGGTGGAGAAGACGCTGATGGGAACCGCTTACTCACTGGAGGTAGGGAAGAGTAAACAACCATGAGTACCTTTGACCCGCACGAAGACCTGTACGCGATACTGGAAGTGCCGCCCGATGCCTCGGAGGAACTGATCCGGGAGCAGTATCGCAAGCTCGTTCAACAATATATGTGGGACCGGGAAAAGTTCGCCCGGTTGAACCACGCCTTCGAGGTGTTGGGCGACCCGAAACGGCGCGCCGAATACGATATGCAGGCGGCGATACCGCGTCCCCGTCCCGACCTGAGCACGCTTTCTGCACCACCGGAACCAGACGTCGCTCCTACCGTCATCGGCGCGAAACCAGAGGAACTGCTCGCCACACAGCAGATAGCCGACCTCCAGCGAACGCGAATGGGCGTGCGCGTGACGTGTCCGGTGTGCAAGACGGAAACCTCGGCGGTGGACGGCTACTGCGAGGAGTGCGGTTTCGCGCTGGCAGGAGCGGAGGGTGTTCAGGAGATACCGCCGCTGGAAATGCCGGAACTGCCGACGCTGGTGGACGCTCAGGGCAATACCGTTACCCTGCGCCCGGGCGTGAATACCGTTGGGCGACTGAACGCGGATGTACTGCTGCCTGACCCCAGCGTGTCACGCAGTCATGCGCGCTTCACAGTGGAGAACGGCGTGGTGGCGCTGGAGGACGTAGGAAGCACCAACGGCACGTTCGTGAACGGTCAGAAGCTCACTCCGCAGACGCCCGTCACACTGAGCAACGGTGCCGAGATTACGTTCGGCGGAATGAAGCTGACGCTGCGTCTGCCGGGTGCACCCGTTGCGGACCAGGCAACCGGCGAATCCGTTGCCGCCACATCTGCGCCTGTCCCGCCGACGCTGAGCGTTTCGGCAGACGAAGCAGAGAATGAGCCTGCCCCGGCGGACAAGGAGGCGGAGGTGGTGGCATACTGGTGCAGTGAGGATGGCATCATGCGTGTGCCCCTTTCGCCCGGGATGCATACCATCGGGCGACGCCCCTCCAACCACATCGTCATTGCCGACCCTTACGTTTCCGGTAACCATGCCATTCTGCTGGTGGAGCCGGACGTGGTGAACATCGAGGACGTGGGAAGCACCAACGGGACGCTCGTGGACGACACCCGCTTAATCGCTCACGTGGCGGCGCCGCTTCCGTTCGGGGTGAAGGTTCAAATCGGGCAGGGAACCTACTACCTCGAGAAGGCGGAAAGTGCGGAAGAGATAGCAGGCGAAGAGGTATCTGCCGATGCAGAATAACGATGAGATCGAGATTACCGCCAAGTTCCGCCGCAATGAAATGCTCACTCAGCCGCATCGTGAGCCGAAGGCACAACCGGAAGTGGTGCCCTTTATCCGATTTGGAGCCAAGACCGACCTGGGCAACGTCCGCGAAAACAACGAGGACAAGTACGACTTCTTCGAGCCGACAGAGCCCGTGCTGCTGGCGGAGCGGGGAAGTATGTACGCTGTGTGCGATGGCATGGGCGGACACAGTGCCGGGCAGATTGCCAGCGAGCTGGCTCTGAAGACCCTGCTGAAAGCGTATTACAATCTGGAACTGCCTGACATCGACACCGCTCTGCACACGGCAGTTCTCTCGGCGAACGCTCTGGTGCGCGAGATAGCGCAGGCAATACCGGGTCGGCGGGGTATGGGCACTACACTCACGGCAGCGGCGCTGGTGGAACACGAGGCGCACATCGTGCACGTAGGCGACAGCCGATGCTATCTGATACGTGGCAACGCGGTTCAGCAGGTGACAGACGACCACTCGTATGTGATGGAGCAGGTACGGCAGGGTCTGATGAGCCTTCAGGAAGCGCAGTATTCGCCCTATCGCAACGTCATCACGCGCTCCATCGGCATGGAGCAGGTGGAACCCGATATCTACCGCGTGCCGCTGGAGGCAGGCGACCGGCTTGTACTGTGCACGGACGGCTTGACCACGCATGTGATGGACGAAACGATCGCGGAGGTCGTTTGCACGCATTCGCCGTCCGCTGCAGCTCAACACCTGGTGGAGATGGCGCTGGAGGAAGGCGGTTCAGATAACGTGACGGTGATTGTGCTGCACGTGTTGGATTTGCTGCCGTGGGAACGGGCACAGGAGATTGGCTGGGTGTAAGGGATGCTTTCTTCGGTGAACACACTGGACAAATATCAGATTGTGCGAGAGATCGCCCGAAGTAACGACATCGTCTGGGAGGCGGTTGACCCCGAGCTCGGCCGTCGCGTGGCGATCAAGGAGCTCAATCTGCCCGATGGTGTCACCGAAGCGCAGAGGCAGGAGCGCATCAACCGCTTCCTGCGTGAGGCAAAAGCTGCCGGTCGCCTGAGCCATCCGAACATCGTCACCATCCACGAGGTGGGTGAGGCGACCGGACGGCACTACATCGTGATGGAGTATCTGGAAGGCGAGAACCTGCGCGAACGCCTCCAGCGACAGGGCGCCATTCCGCTGAAAGAGGCGGTGGACATCACCCTGCAGGTGCTGGCAGCACTGGAGCATGCACACCGCATGGGCGTGGTGCATCGAGACATCAAGCCCGAGAACATCCACCTCCTGCCTGACGGTCTGGTCAAACTGACCGACTTCGGCATTGCCCGAATCGTCTTCGAACCGAACATCACCATTGACGGGCAGATTTTCGGCACGCCAAGCTACATGTCCCCGGAACAGATCGAGGGCGGCGATATCGACCACCGCACCGACATCTTCTCGGTGGGAGTGGTGCTGTATGAGATGCTCACCGGGCGCAAGCCATTTACAGGTGAAAGCATCGTCACCATTACCTACAACATCATGCACAAGGAGCCGACCCCGCCGCCGGGTGTGCCATACGGCATCGAGAGAGTGCTCATGCGCGCGATGGCGAAGCGTGCTGACGATCGATATAACGCCACCAAAGAGATGGCTGAGGACCTGAAGCGTGCAATGGAGCCTGGCGCGCTGGTATTCCACTCGTCGCCGCCTGTCGCAACCCCCGCGCCACCTCCCGTAGTGAGCAGCTCGTCGCTTCCGCCGCTTCTCAACCCCGTGCCGAACCCTGCACCGGTGGGTGGACAGACGTCCGCGGGTTCGCTGTCACTGCCCAAACCGCCGCCGCCCCTTCCGAAACCGCGTGCGCCACTGCTGTCCCCGAGGGAGAGTGAAGCCATGAAGCAGGTACTGCTGGTGCTCTTTCTGGCGTTGCTCATCGTGCTGATTGCATACGGCATCAACGTGGCTTACGAACGGTATGTCCAGCTGCAGCGGATGGAGATGCTCAGCACACAGATGAGCGACGGGGTGAAGCTGGCGCAGGCGGGCAACTATCGCGAGGCGCTGGCACGTTTCACCAACGTGTATCAGCACGCAACCGACCCAGCGGTGCGTGCGACGGCAGCGCGCAACGCGGCGGTCTGCCTGGTGCACATCGGCGACGAAGCGCTGACCTTCGGAAGACCGGACCTCGCCACATTGTACTACCAGCAGGCTCTTGAGTACGACCCGGAGTCGTTCGCGGCGCGGAACCGGCTGGACACCGTCCGCAGGCAGTACTCTGGCGCTGTGCCGAGCACACCCCCACTCGTACCAGCCCCCGTGCTGCGCCGCAACGGTGCACCTGCGCCTTTTGAAGCGCCGCCTCGCCCCTCCGGCAACGAACCGCTGGCGATGGAACTGTATCTGAAGGGGCTGGAGGCGTATCGTAGCGGTAATCGCCTGGCGGCAGTCGATTACTGGCAACGCGCTGTCGAAGCTGCGCCGGGTTCTGATACAGCGAAGCTCGCTCAGGAATCTATCCAGCGAATGACCGCACGCTAAGCTTCGATCTTTACCGCCTCACCCGTCTCGGCTGAGCGGAAAGCCGCTTCGATGACCTGTATCGCCTTGCGCACCTGCTCGGGCTTGACAGCAAGCTCCGCACCCTTATTCAGCACGGCGGAGATGTTCGCATAGTATTCCTGCCAGGAGGACTGGAGCTTATCGAAGCGCATCTCCGTATTGATGCCGTTCACATGCGTGCGCAGACGGAACTGGTCGTCCCAGCTTTTCAGCAGAAGCGCCCCTTTCTCGCCGCGCACCAGCCAGCGAGGTCGGGGTATCCACGATATGCACCCCACTTCGATATCCCCAACCAACCCGTTCTTGAAGCGCACCACCACTTTCGCGAAGGTGTCCACGTCCACGTTCCACACGCGGCTCTCGATCTGGGCGAAAACCGTCTCCGGGTCGCTGTCCGCCAGCTGAACCATCTGGTCGGTAAGGTGTGCACCCCAATCGTATAGCAGTCCGCCGCCGTGCTTTTTGTGTGTGCGCCACCCGCCCGGCTGTCCGTAGCCGTCCGCGCAGCTGGCAACGGAAAAGACCTCGCCCAGCATTCCCGTTTGCACGACGTGTTTGACCGTCACAAAATCGCTGTCCCAGCGGCGGTTCTGGTAAACTGAAAGAACCTTACCCGCCTTTTGTGCTGCGGCAATCATCGCGTCGGCTTCCGCGACACTCAGGCACATGACCTTCTCCGTGATGACATGTTTGCCCGCTTTCAGCGCCGCAATCGCCATCGGGGCGTGCGTATCGTGCGGGGTTACCAGAACCACCAGGTCGACTTTGTCGTCCGCCAGAACCTCCTCGAACGAGGCGTAGGTCTTCACCTTCCACTCATCCTGCGCTGCCTTGCGCTTGTCCGCGTCGATATCTGAGACCGCATAGAGCTTCAGTCCGCGCGTTTTGCTGATATCCGAGCAGTGGTATCTGCCCATACCGTAGCCGATCACAGCCACACGAACACTCATCAGGCATCCCTCCACTTGTAAGTTCCTACCGCTTTTTTCGGATGCAAGGGTTAACTTCCTCTGTCCGAGAAAGTATAATAACGGCAGTGGTGTGATTTCGGTGAGGATACTGAACATGCCCGCGTCGCACACCGTCATACGCGAGACACTTCTTGACCATGCTCGAAAGGCACGACGCCATGCATACGCGCCGTACTCCGGCTACTCGGTGGGCGCAGCGGTGTGGTGCGAGGATGGCAGGATTTTTACCGGCGCGAACGTGGAGAACGCCAGCTATGGACTGACGGTCTGCGCGGAGCGCGTGGCGGTGTTTCGAGCGGTAAGCGAAGGAGCGAGGCGTATCGCTGCGGTCGCGGTGGTCACGCACGATGGTGGCACTCCCTGCGGCGCCTGCCGGCAGGTGCTGGCGGAGTTCGGTGGTGAGCACACGCTCATCTGGTGCGCTGCCGAGGAGAATGGGGATGTGGAGGAGTATCTGCTGGGTGACCTTCTCCCGCGTGCTTTCTACCTGCCTGAGCGGCAGGCGGGCGAAGATGAATTGATACTGGGAGGAATGTAAGGATGGAGTGCATTGCGGTACAGTTTGGCGCAGGCAACATTGGGCGCGGCTTTACGGCTCAGCTGTTTCACGAGTCCGGCTACGAAGTGGTGTTTGTGGAGGCGGTACCCTCGGTTGTGGACGAGATCAATCGCCGTAAGAAGTATACCATCCACATCGTTGGCGATGGTGAGCAGGACGTGGAAATCACCAATGTGCGCGCCCTGCACAGCGAGCGGGTCGAGCAGGTGGCGGAGGAGGTAGCGCGTGCAGGCATCGCCTGCACCGCGGTGGGAGTGAACGTGCTGAAACAGGTGGCGCCCTCTCTGGCACGGGGTATTGCTCTGCGCAGTCAGAATCCCGATGCCGCCCCACTGAATATACTCATCTGCGAAAACCAGCTGAACGCCAACGAGATACTGCGCTCTGCCATCCTTCAGCAACTCCCAGCCGATCTGCATGGCTATGTGGATACACACGTGGGCTTTGTGCTGTGCGTGGTCAGCCGAATGGTGCCAGTCATGACGCCCGAGGAGAAACGGCAGGACCTGCTTGCTATCAAGGTGGAAGCATACAAACGTCTGCCGGTGGACGCAAAGGCAATCAAAGGGGAAACACCCGAGATCGTCGGGCTGGAGCCGGTCGAGAACTTCCTCGGATACGTGGAGCGCAAGCTGTTCGTGCACAACGCGGCGCACGCCATGCTGGGGTATCTGGGATGGCTCAAGGGATACAGGTACGTGCATGAAGCAATGGCAGACGAGGAGACACGCGGTATGGTGCAAGAGTCTATGGCGGAGGTCGCGGAGGCGCTGATTCGCAAGCACGGCTTCACCCGCGAAGAGATGGAAGAGCATGTGACAGACCTGTATCACCGCTTCCAGAACGCCGCTCTGGGCGACCAGATTGCGCGTGTTGCCCGTGACCCCGAGCGCAAGCTCCGCCCCGATGACCGTCTTACCGGGGCGGCACGGTTGCTTCTCGAGAATGGTCTGGAGCCGTCAGGGTTCTGCACTGCCATCGCCGCTGCACTGCTTTACGATAACCCCGAGGATGTGTCGGCGGTAGCTCTTCAGCGGCGGATCGAGGAGGAAGG
>CAKZNX010000327.1 GCA_937132045.1 uncultured bacterium | reverse complement strand
GTGCGCACGCCGGGGTCACGTTGTGGATGAGAGAAGACGTCGAATGAAATGTTGCGAATGTTGAGAGACTGCGGGCGCATCAGTAGCCCAGTTAGCGTCATCTCCATGTCCTTATCCGCGACGAGCACCACCAGATCCTTCATCCCAGCACCCCGCTCGCAAGCAGGTCGCCTAGGCTCACCGTGCGCTGCCATTCCTTCAGGCGTGGATGCTCATCACCGCGCACAATACTTGTTGCCCCCGATTCAGTGCGGGCGAAACAGAGCAAGTGTTCAGGGCGACAGAGATTGAGCAGAATCGGCGAATGGCTGGCGCACAGCACCTGTCCCTCATAGACCGAAGACAGAGACTGGTAGACCGCTTCCAGCGCGCGCGGGTGGATTCCGTTTTCCGGCTCCTCAACAAAGTAGATGTGCCCCGGTTCGGGGTAGTAGGCGAGCAGTGTCAGCGCGAGAAATCGCAGAGTGCCGTCAGAAAGCGTCCACGAAGGCAACCGAAGTCCGCTGGTGGTCTTTACCGACAGATAGCGGTGCCGGTCCACCTCACGCTCTTCGGTATCTACTGCAACAACGTCAGTCAGAACGGTGCGTATGTGCTCCAGCCAACGTGAATAACGCTCGGGATGTTCCTGACGTAGCCGTTCCACTACCAGCGGCAGGTTGGAGCCATCTGCCAGAAACTGCTTCGGTGCATCGGGCGGGCACGGAGCACGTAAGGCAGTGATGTTCAGCTGCAGCACTGTGACCTGTTCGGTGAGCACGCGCTTCAACCAGAGGGTTGCGCCGAAACGCTCCTCTTCTTCGGGAACCAGGGTCAGTCCGGCTCTATCGCGCCCAGGGCGCAGAGAGAAGTTCCAGTCTGTGGTCTCTGAACGCACATATACCCTTCCCTCTGGACTGCGAGAAATCACCTTTCGGTAACCTGCGGGGGAGTGTTTGCCGGGCTCCCTCACGATAGTCGCTGGAGCAGGCAGCTCGGCAGGAAACAACGACACCGCGCGCGCAGACGACCTCTTCTCCCCGTTCGAGGCGCGCATAAGCCAGCAATTCTCCACGCTCAGGTTCAGGCTGGCATCGAGGCGGAATTCATAGCGGATTGCGTCGTAATCCTTCAACCTTGGGGGCGAGTGCAACTCTACCGCCAGCTCCAGCCAATCCTGCTTCTGCTGCCACATCAGGTCCCTTGCCGTCTGCGCGCGGCGGCGTACCGCCGACTCGATACCGTCAAGAAGCAGGTCACGCACGAAAGCAACGACATCCAGAAAGGTGCTCTTCCCACTGGCGTTGGCGCCCACCAGCACATGAAAGCTAGATAGCGGCTGTCGGACGTACTTCAGGCACCTATAGTGCCTTGCTTCGATCAGAGAGATCATGCTTGCCCCCAAGGTCCGCCCTACGACGCCAGCACCTCGTTCAGCTTCAGCAGACTCTCATCCAGCACGCGCGGTTGCTCCCACGATGCTCGCAGGGGAACAGCCAGCACCTCGTCGCCATGCGCGGCGGTCATCATCCCCCTCTGCCCCTGCAACAGCAGGTCTACCGCCAGCGCCCCGAAGCGCGCTCCCATGATGCGATCGGTGGCAGTCGGAGAACCACCACGCTGAGTGTATCCCAGAACCGTGGCTCGCACCTCCTCGCGCAGATACATCTCCACAAAGGTTGCTACCTCCTGCGCTCTGGCGGCGCCCTCCGCCGTGACGATAATCGCCGAGCGCTTGCCTCGTGCCATGCCCTGTTTCAGGCGTTCGCAAACCTGCACCGGGTCAAACGGGATCTCAGGCACTAGGATCGCCTCAGCGCCGCCAGCCAGACCGACCGCTGCCGCAATGAACCCGCGCGACCGCCCCATCACCTCGATAACGAAAATGCGCTCGAAGCTATCTGCCGTATCCCGGATTTTATCGATGGCGTCCATTGCCACCTGCAGGGCAGTATCGAAGCCCAGCGTGTATTCGGTGCCGCCGATATCGTTATCGATGGTGGCGGGAATACCCACCACCGCCACACCGGACACCTCTTCCAGACGAACCGCGCCCCGAAAGGAGCCATCCCCACCGATAACAACCAGCCCCTCGATGCCGTTATCGTGCAGAGTCTGTGCCGCGGTCTGCAATCCCTCGTCCGTCTTGAACCGCTCACTGCGTGCCGTGCGCAGGATGGTTCCTCCGCGGTTGATGATACCGCCTACCGACGACAGGGACAGGGG
Organism: uncultured bacterium; assembly: GCA_937132045.1. Lineage (GTDB taxonomy): Bacteria > Armatimonadota > HRBIN16 > HRBIN16 > HRBIN16 > HRBIN16. The sequence continues at coordinate 1,473 of CAKZNX010000327.1, read as the reverse complement.
CTTCAGCCAGCCGTTCAGCAGACCCTCGTAGCCGCGTTCGATACCGATGACCTCCAGCCCATGCACAATCGCCGAGCGCACCACCGCCCTCAGCGCGGGGTTCATCCCCGAAGCATCACCGCCACTGGTCAGCACACCAATCCGTTTCATCCTGTGCCTCCGGTTACATCTTCTCGAGCGTTGCCGCCACCTCGGCGTCGGTTGGCAGGGCGGGAATAGCCCCATGCCGGGTGGCAGTGATGGCGCCAGCAGCATTAGCATACAGAAACGTGCGCTGCAGGTCGGATGCACTCAGATTGCGCACCGAATCCCGCCCACGCGCCCGCTTGCGCAGCTGCACCAGCATGGCGGCGACAAAAGCGTCTCCGCAGCCGACCGTCTCCACCACCTCCACCGGTATCCCGGCTACCGCCCCACTCACCGCAGGAGTGGCGTAATAGCACCCCTTCTCGCCGAGGGTGACCGCCGCCAATACCAGTTGTGGGTAGCGCGCGAACAGGTGCGTCACCCCAACCTCCGGCGTAGCGACCCCTGTGAGGAACTGCAATTCCGTCTCGTTGAGTTTCAGCACGTCAGCGTAACGCAGGCCGGTTTCCATTGCCTGCCGTCCATCCTCTTCGCTCCTCCACAGCGCGGGGCGCATGTTTGGGTCGTAAGAGATCAGCGCGCCGGTCTCTCGGGCTATCTGCAGGGCATAGAGGGTGGCGCTCCGCACCGGCTCGTCCAGCAGGGAGATGGAGCCAAAGTGAAAGATTCGGGCGCGGCGCAGGCGGTGCGTGTCCACATCGCCCGGCTCGTACAGCATGTCCGCGCTGGGGTTGCGGTAGAAGATGAAGTCGGGCACGCCCTCTTTCGTCAGCGCGACGAACGCGAGCGCCGTACGGGAGCTCTCGTCGAAGCGCATCCCCCCGACGTCCACGCCGTTCGCGTGTAACGTATCGCGCAGGAGATAGCCGAAGGGGTCAGCGCCTACCTTTCCCAGAAAGGCACTGCGCACGCCCAGCTTCGCCACCCCGACTGCCACATTCGCCGGCGCGCCGCCCGGAGCCGGAGAGAAACCCTTCGCCTCCTGTATCGTCATGCCTTTCTGCTGGGCGACCATATCGATTAACGCCTCGCCGAGGCACACCACCTCCGCCACGGTCACTCCTCCCGAGCGAGTATCTCACTGCTAAATACAACCTGCTGGGCGCGGTGTCCTCTTGCAGAACCAACCTGTGACACACAGGAAGCCCGCAATGTCAAGCGAATTCGTATCATTGAAAAATAATCTGGTAACCGCTAGATCATGAGGTGAGCAGCTTGAACCCTCAGGAGATACTGTCCGGGGCGGACAGTCGGATTGACCGCATCCGCAAAACGGAAGCGACGGTGAAAGTGGTCGACCGACGCGCAGTGCCTCTGGCAGGAGTGTTCGTGGAGGTCGAGCAGACAAGCCACGCCTTCCTGTTCGGCAGCACCGTCGAACCGGTT
>CAKZNX010000326.1 GCA_937132045.1 uncultured bacterium | reverse complement strand
ACCGCATCGCCGAACAGACGCAGTTCGGAACCAAGAAACTGCTGGACGGCACCGCGGGCATCTCCGCGCAGGTCACCAATACCACCGTGGCGGCAGGTGTTTTCATCGGCGGCACCTTTGCCAACCAGATTGTAACGAGCGGGGCTGTTAACGTCAGCATGACGCAAGCAGCAACCCGCGCCGAGATAACCGGTACACGAACTTACAGTAGCGTCAATGCAACCTTCGGCACCAATGCAGGAACAGTGGTTATCAATGGGCAGTCGATAACCGTCTCTGCCAACGATACTGTGCAGACGCTTATCGACCGCATCAACGCGCTGACCAGCGTCACTGGTGTGGGTGCTTCAGCAGTAGCAACAGGAACCGAGTTTGCAATTAGACTCCGACAGGTGAACTACGGCACGGACTTCCGGATTGACCTGTATCAGAGCGGTACGCCCATCTTGGCGAGCGGTACGAATGCCACCAGCGCGGGCAACAACGCCGTGGCGGTCGTGACCGTACAGACGCTCGCTGGCTCTGCATCGGCTACTCTTACGGGTGGTCGCGCCGCGGGAGACAGTGGGCTGAAGCTGACTGACACCTTCGGCAACACGATCCTGCTGACCGAATCGGGGAACACAGTGACAAATCACGGTCAAGTGGCTATCGTGACTGGGCAGAGCCTGGTGTTCCAGATCGGCGCCAACTCCGGTCAGACCGCCCGGGCGGCTCTGTCCGATGTGCGTGCCAGCAAGCTTGGCACGACCGCCGTCGCGGGTATGAAGCTGCAGGACATCGACGTGACCACGCTGGAGGGTGCACAGAACGCGATCAGGATTATCGACGAAGCCATCTCGCAGGTGAGCCAGCTTCGCGGTAACATCGGTGCCTTCCAGCGTCAGGTACTGGAGAGCACCATGCGCTCGCTGAACGTGGCCCGTGAGAACCTGGCGGCTTCGGAGAGCGCCATCCGCGACACCAACGTTGCCGAGGAAGTGATGAACTACACCAAGCTGCAGATTCTGCAGCAGGCAGGCATGGCGGTGCTGGCTCAGGCGAACGCCGCGCCGCAGATGGTGCTGTCGCTTCTCCGCTAAGTCGAAAGGCGAGTGAGCAATCGAGGGCGGGGCAACCCGCCCTTGATTGTTTCAGGGGTTCGCAAACCTACACTACCGTCCAGTCGAACACCACGCCCATCGCTGCTGAGCGGTGATGCCTCAGCATGTGATATGCCTGAGGCGCCTCGTGCGGGGTGAAACGGTGCGTGATGAGGTCGTTGACCCGCATATCACCGCGACCGACGTAGGTGAAAAACAGTTTGTACATCTCCGACTGTGTCCACGGAGCGTGGTCGGTGCTGACTGCAGGGGGATTGGTGGCGTGAGTTCCGATAATCTGCAGACCTTTGGTGATGACATCGCCGGTCAGGAACTGCTGAGACGGCTCGCCGGTGTCTCCGAGCAGTATCAACTTGCCAAAGCGGCGAAGCAGGGTCAGAGCCGGCGAGAACACCGAGGCGATACCGGTAATGTCATACACCACCTCAGCGCCTTTGCCGTCGGTCAGCGCGAGTATCTCGTCGCGCGCCTCCTGCACCCGTTTGGCGATGACGGTGGTGGCACCGTGCTCCTTTGCCATCTTCAGGCGTGCCTCGGCAGGGTCTACCACAATGATCTGCCGCGCACCCATCAAGCGCAGATACTCTACGGTTAGCTGACCGAGAAGCCCAGCTCCGATCACCACCACATTGTCACCCATCTCATGCCGGGCAGCGCGCACAGCGTTCTGCGCGATCATCGCCAGTGCGAACCACGAGGCGTCTTCATCGTTCACCTCGTCGGGCACCTTCGTCACGATATCGGCATCAACCACGTGCCACTGCCGATGTGAGCGCTGGAACACCACCCTATCGCCCAGCTTGACACTGCGCACCCCTTCGCCAACCTGCTCCACTACACCCATCATGCTGTAGCCCGGTGGGAAAGGATATTTGACCCAGCGGTCCCAGTGAGTGCCTTCCTCGAACAGGCGCCCCAGACAGATGCACTCCGTGCCGGTGCTGATCAGGCTCTTTCTGGCACGCACCAGAACCTGCTCGGGCTTCAATTCAGGAACGGGTTCCGTCAACAGCTCTACACGGTCTTTGTCGGTGAAGTAAATGCAAAGCGACTCCATGCTTGCCCTCCTAATCGTGAATGGCGGTAGCTCCCGGTGCGATGTGGCAGCGATACACGGTGGGATGGATGCCGGTTTGCGCGGTGTAAGCATCAGCCACTCGTCGGGCGAACTCTTCCATCTCGTCTTCCCGCACCAGGTTGACCGTCGCTCCACCCCAGCCAGCTCCCGTCAGGCGTGCGCCAATCGCGCCGTGCTGTCTGGCAAGCTGCACCAGCAGGTCGAGTTCAGGCGTGGAGTTTTCATAGTCCACCCGGCTGCTCTCGTGCGAGGCATACATCATCTCTCCCAGCACTACCACATCCCCTCTGTGCAGTGCCGCCCGACCTTGCAGCACACGCCGGTTCTCGCTAATAACATGCCGCGCGCGACGACGCAAAGGCTCTGGCATCTGATCCTGCCACTGCTGGAACTGCTCCCAGGTCACATCACGCAAGACCTGTATGTGTTCACCCAGTCGCACGCGGAACCAGGCGGCAGCCTCCATGCATTCCCGGTGGCGAGTGGCGTAGTCGCCGCTGACCAGCGTGTGATGTGCCATCGAGTGGACCAGAATCAACCCGAACGACCCAGAGGGAAGGTGGATTGCCTCGTGTTCTTCGGTGCGGGTGTCCAGAAAGAGAATGCTGTCCTTCTCTCCGAAGACGGAAGAGAACTGATCCAGAATACCGCAGGGCATACCCACGAACTGGTTCTCGGCACGGCGGCATAAACGCGCTACCTCCCACTGTGGAAGGCGGGTTCCATTCAGCTCCAGTAGAGCCATCGCGGTTGCCACTTCGAGCGATGCACTGCTACTGACTCCCGCGCCGATAGGCACATTGCCCGTCACCACCGCGTGGAACGGTTCCACAGGAACGCGCGCTTTCCGCAGCTCCACCACCACACCTTTTACGTAGTCTGCCCAACGGTCATGGGGGTCTGGCTGAATGTCTTCCAGGTGGAATACCGACTCGGCATCCTTCTGCACAGCGTAAACCCGGCACACCGCGGTGTCGGATTTTCCTGCAGCGACCACCGTCACGCGGTCGATCGCCGCGCTCATGACATAGCCGCCGTTGTAGTCGGTGTGATTGCCCAGAACCTCCACTCTGCCCGGCGCCACCCCATACACCACGGGTTTGGTGCCGAAACGTTGCACGAATACAGCGCGTGCCTGTTCGATGATGTCCTGCATCCACCTTACCTCTTCTGTTGTGCCTGCTACAGAACGATTTGCCTGATGTCCGGCTTTCTCCTGCCGATAATCGAGAAGGGAAGGGGGGTGTATCCGCATAAACTGAACTGGTAATGTGATGCAGGCGGGAGGCGACCATGCCACGTCCGGTGGTCCTGGGCAACGGCGATATCCTGGTGTGCGAAGATGACGCACTGAACATCCGCGACTTCTACTTCCCTTACGTTGGGCTGTATAACCACCTCAGTGGACACAAAATCCGAATGGGCGTCTGGACGGACGGCAGGTTTTCCTGGCTAGATAGCGGCGAGTGGGCTATCACCACCGACTACCTGCCCGACACGCTGGTAACCGAAAGCACAGCCGTACACTCAGGCATGGGCATCAGTCTCTTGGTGAACGACTGTGTGTCGCATCGGGAGAACCTGTTCCTTCGGCGTGTGGCTATCCGCAACCTCAGCGATTTCGCGCGCGAGGTGCGCGTCTTCTTCTCGCACAATTTCCACATCGCGGAAACCGACATCGGCGATACGGCGTTCTTCAACCCCTTCCTGCAGGCGGTCATACACTACAAGCGCGACAACTGGTTTCTGGCTACCGGTACCAGCCGATACGACGGCATCTATCAATACGCCTGTGGGGTGAAGGGTTTCGGAGGAGCCGAGGGCACCTGGCGCGACTGTGAGGATGGGGAGCTGAGCGGTCGTCCTATCGAGCAGGGCTCGGTGGACAGCTCCATCAGCTTTCGCCTGCTGCTGGCTCCCGGCGATGAGGAGGTGTTGCACTACTGGATTGCCGCCGGGCACGACTATCAGCAGGTTCGCGCTCTGCACAGCTGCGTGGTGGAGCGAGGTTTCGACGAGGTCATGCGCGACACCGCCAACTACTGGACGCGCTGGTCCGAGAAGGGTGCTGACCTCGTGCAGACGCTTCCCGACAGTGTGGCGAAGCTCTTCCGACGGAGTCTGTTGGTGATGCGCACCCAGATAGACGACCGTGGCGCCGTGATTGCCGCCAACGATACGGACATCATGAGCACGGCGCGGGCGCACTACAGCTACATGTGGCCCCGTGACGGTGCCATCGTTGCTTTCGCTCTGGACACCATCGGCTATCCCGATACCACTCGCCGCTTCTTCGAGTTCTGTGCGCGTGTCCTGCCGAAGGACCGCCCGGTGCTGATGCATAAGTACTCCGCGGACGGCTCGGTGGGGTCCTCGTGGCATCCGTGGGTGATAGGGGAACAGCATGAGATACCGTTTCAGGAAGACAGTACCGCGTCGGTGCTGTGGGCACTGTGGCACCACTATCAGCGCTACCACGACCTCGAGTTCATCGCTTCCCTCTATGAGACGCTGATCCTGCCCACAGCCCGCTTCATGGCGACGTACCGCGACCCGCAGACACGCTTGCCTCTGCCCAGCTACGATTTGTGGGAAGAGCGCCGGGGAATACACACTTATACCTGTTCCTCTGTGTATGCCGCCTTACGTGCCGCCGCTCGCTTCGCGCATCTCTTCGGCGACGAGGAGGAGCGAGAGCTCTTCCGCAGGGCAGCAGAGGAGGTGCGGGAGGGTATCCTCACGGTGCTGTACGACGAGAGTACAGGGTGTTTCGCCCGCATGGTCACTCTGGACCCTGCTGGTCATGTTAAGCCCGATGCCACCATAGACAGCAGTGTGTTGGGAGTGCTACGCTACGGCGTGCTCGATGCCGATGCCCCGCAGATGCGTTGCTGTGTGCAGAGGCTGCGCGAGAGACTGTGGGTGAACACCCCCATTGGCGGGTTGGCGCGTTACGAGAACGACTACTACCACCGCAAGAGCTACGACGTGCCCGGAAATCCGTGGATTATCTGTACCCTGTGGCTGGCAGAGGTTGAGGTGCAGAAGGCAAACAGTCCGGCAGACCTGAAGTCTGCAATGGAGCTGATCGAGTGGGCGACACAACGCGCCATGCGCACCGGTATCCTGCCGGAACAGGTGGACCCCTTCACAGGAGAGCCTCTCTCCGTGGCGCCGCTGACGTGGAGCCATGCCGAATACGTGTACGTGGTGACAGCCTACCTGCGCCGACTGCGCGAAATGGTGGAGTAGCTACACCTTGAACCGGATGAAGATGACATCTCCATCCTGAACCACGTACTCTTTGTGCTCCAGCCGAATGGCGCCTGCGTGTTTGGCGTTCTCCCACGAGCCGTGGTGCTCCATCTGCGCCCAGGATAGCACCTCGGCGCGGATGAAGCCGCGTGCCATGTCGGAATGTATCCTTCCCGCTGCGTCCAGCGCCGACGAACCGCGAGGCAGAGTCCACGCGCGCACTTCGTTCTCGTTGAAGGTGAAAAAGGTGATCAACCTCAGTGCGTCGTAGACCTCCCGAACCACCCGGAAGCGGGCTGGCTGTTCGATACCCATCGCCTGCAGGAACTCCGGCTCCTCTTCGGGGGACAGCTGCGTGATTTCAAACTCGATCTCCGCGCACAGGCTCAGGTAGCGGTGACCATGCTGCTGGCAGTAGTCCTGCAGGTCGGGAAGGGGTTCGTCGGTTTGCAGGCGGTTCTCGTCCATGTTCGCCACCACAACCATCGGTTTCAACGTCATGAAGCTGAAACTGCGCAGCATCTTCTCCTGGTCGGGGGTGAACTCCGCCAGCCGCAGTGGGGTCTCGTTCTCCAGAAGCCCTCTCACGTAGGTCAGGGCATCGTGTTCGGCTCGTTCCGGCATGGCATCCTTTCGAGCGCGCAGGGTCTTCTCCAGCCGCTCCAGTCGCCCCTCCACCATCATCAGGTCCGCCAGCAGCAGCTCCTCGTCCACGCGCCGGACCGCCTGAAGGCTATCCACGGTTCCGCTGAACGCATCCACCACGTGTACCAGCGCGTCCACCTGCCGGATACCCTGGAAGAAATCGGTGCCGAAAGCCGGTTTGTGGCGTTCCGCGCTGATGTGCGCTGCGCCATCGATAAACTCCACCGTAGCAGGCGTCACCCTCTTGGGATGGTAGAGCTGAACGAGAAAGTCAAAACGGGGGTCGGCTACGGCGATGGTGCCGTGATGCGCTCCGGCAACGCCCGGCACAGCCCCTTCGTGTGCGCCGTGCAGCAGGGCATGGAAGAGTGTGGATTTGCCTGACTGCGGCAAGCCGATAATGCCCACCTTCATGGCTGAACCTTCCCCCTTTCCGTGGTTTGGAAGTGGTACTGCACGCTTGGGGGCGGTTGGTGGCGATATCGTCCCCAGGCGAGGTACCACACCGCCACAATTGCCAGCACGAGCAGACCCACCTGTCCGATCTCACGCCACGGTGGGCGCGGACGCGCTGGTCGCTTTCGGTGGACTGTTCGCTGGCGAGTGCTCATGGCGTGCCTATTGTAGCATAAAGGCAACAGGTAGGGCAAAAGGCGGCGTTCAGCTCTGACCGTAGTACGCGCCCTCGCCGTGCTTTCGCCAGAAGTGCTTGTCCATCAGCGACTGGGGCACCGGTGCCAGCCCCTGCCACGCCTGCTGAGCCAGCAAGGTATGGAGCGCCGTGGCAGCCACTTCTTCCAGAGTTACCGCCGTCTCGACCGCTTTGGCGGCATCCGTGCCCCACGTAAATGGGGCGTGTTGCGCTACCAGCACGGCGGGGACATGTAGAGCATCGAGGTTGAGCGTCTGGAAAGTCTCCACAATCACCAGCCCCGTGTTGCGCTCGTAATCCGCGGCAATCTCCTCATCGGTCAGCGGGCGGGTACATGGTACCGCACCGTAAAACGCATCGGCGTGCGTGGTGCCGAAGCAGGGAAGGGGGCGCATCGCCTGCGCCCAGGCGGTTGCGTGGCGTGAATGCGTGTGTACGATTCCGCCCACATTGTGGAACCGCTGATAGAGCACCAGGTGGGTCGGTGTGTCGGACGAGGGGCGCAGCCTAGAATCCACGATGTTGCCGTCCATGTCCACCAGCACGATGTGTTCGGGAAGGAGTGTTTCGTACGGTACGCCGCTGGGTTTGATGCCGAACACGCCGTGTTCGCGGTCGATCTCGCTGGCATTGCCCCATGTCAGGATAACAAGTCCATGCTTGACGAGAGCGATGTTTGCCTCGTAGACGCGCTCTCGCAGCTCACGAAAGGATGCCACAGCCATTTCTCTCCTCCTGCAGAGTTCGTCGAAAAAGTACACCCTGCATGGGCTTGACTCCTGCGTGCAAAGCGGGTATACTACGAGTGACATTACAGGCGAGGTTGCCACAGATTCGTCGAGGGACGCTCCTCAGAAGCAGAACGACACTGCGGGAGCGTCCCTTTTGGCTTGTCTGTGGGCGCCCGAAATCTGTTAAGGAGGGACAGATCCACATGACACCCAGAGAGGCGATTGATTTCGCCCGCGAGAAGGAAGCGCGCATCGTAGACCTGCGGTTCACCGACCTGCCGGGCACCTGGCAGCACTTCTCCATGCCCATCGAGGCGCTGGATGAAAGCCTGTTCGACGAGGGTATTGGCTTCGATGGCTCCTCCATCCGCGGTTTTCAGGTGATCAATGAGTCCGACATGCTGCTCGTGCCCGACCCCAGCACCGCGTTCATGGACCCATTTACCGAACATCCGACCGTTGTGTTCATCTGCGATGTGGTAGACCCGTTGACCAGGGAGCGATACACTCGAGACCCGCGCTATGTGGCGCAAAAGGCGGAGCAGTACCTGCGCTCTACCGGTATCGCCGATGTCGCCTACTTCGGACCGGAGGCGGAGTTCTACATTCTCAACGACGTCCGCTTCGACCAGAACCAGCACTCCGGCTACTACTTCATCGATTCCGACGAAGGCGCGTGGAACATGGGGCGCGATGAAAAGCCGAATCTGGGCTACAAGGTGCGCTACAAGGAAGGCTATTTCCCCTGTCCACCGATGGACAGTCTGCAGGACCTGCGCACCGAGATGATGCTGAACCTGATGTCTGTGGGTGTGGAAGCAGAAGTGCATCATCACGAGGTCGCCACGGCGGGACAGGCGGAGATCGACATCCGCTTCGCGCCGCTGGTGCAGACGGGCGACTCGCTGATGAAGTACAAGTATGTGGTGAAACAGACCGCTGTGCAGAACGGTTATACCGTCACCTTCATGCCCAAGCCCATCTTCATGGACAACGGCTCAGGAATGCATGTGCACCAGAGCCTCTGGAAGAGTGGGGTCAACATCTTCTACGATGAGCGCGGTTACGCCGGTCTGTCGGAGACCGCCGTCTACTACGTCGGGGGTATCCTGAAGCATGCTGCGGCGGTGCTGGCTTTCGCCGCGCCGACGACCAACTCGTACCGCCGGCTGGTGCCCGGGTACGAGGCGCCGATCAACCTCATCTACAGCCAGCGCAACCGGTCAGCGTGTATCCGCATCCCGATGTATTCTGCCTCGCCGAAAGCGAAGCGCATCGAGTTCCGCGCTCCCGACCCCTCGTGCAACGGCTATCTGGCGTTTGCTGCGATGTTGCTCGCCGGGTTGGACGGCATCCAGAACAAAATCGTACCGCCCGACCCGATCGACAAAGACCTTTACGAGCTGCCCGCCGAGGAGCGCAAGGGCATTCAGCACACCCCGGCGAGCCTTGCCGAATCGCTGCAGGCGCTGCGGGAAGACCACGAGTTCCTGCTGAGGGGCGGAGTCTTCACCGAAGACCTCATCGAAACCTACATCGATTACAAGCAGAAGCGAGAAGTGGAGGGCGTGGCACTGCGCCCCCATCCGTACGAGTTCGTCCTCTACTTTGATGTGTAACCCCCACCCGTTTTGCCCGGAGGGTCCGCCCGGACCTTCCGGGCGGATCGCCCCCGTGTCATTGCGAGGAGCGCAAGCGACGAAGCAATCCCCTCCGCTTGACGACTCCCCCGTGTCATTGCGAGGAGCGCAAGCGACGAAGCAATCCCCT